>VAYD01000465.1 GCA_005883905.1 Actinomycetota bacterium | reverse complement strand
TACGCCGTGCGGTTCAGCGATCGCACGAGCGACAAGACGCAGATCAAGCTGATGACCGACGGCCTCCTGCTCGCCGAGATCCAGCGCGACCGCGTGCTGCGCCGCTACGACACGGTCATCGTCGACGAGGCGCACGAGCGCAGCCTGAACATCGACTTCCTGCTCGGCTGCCTGCACCGGATCCTGCCGCAGCGGCCCGACCTGAAGCTCGTCATCACGTCCGCGACGATCGACCCCGAACGCTTCAGCCGCCACTTCGGCGACGCGCCGATCGTCGAGGTCTCCGGGCGGACATATCCGGTCGAGACGCGCTACCGGCCGCTCGGCGACGCCGACCAGGTCGACGCGATCGGCGACGCGATCGACGAGCTCGGTCGCGAAGGACCGGGCGACGTGCTCGTGTTCCTCAGCGGCGAGCGCGAGATCCGCGAGACCGCGGAGGCGCTCGGCGGCCGCTTCGGCGACCGGATGGAGATCCTGCCGCTGTACGCGCGCCTGTCGCACGCCGACCAACAGCGGATCTTCCGGCCGCACCGCGGGCGGCGAGTCGTGCTCGCCACGAACGTGGCCGAGACGTCGCTGACCGTCCCGGGGATCCACTACGTCGTCGATCCCGGGACGGCGCGGATCAGCCGCTACAGCGCGCGCCTGAAGGTGCAGCGCCTGCCGATCGAGCCGATCTCGCAGGCCTCGGCCGACCAGCGCAAGGGGCGCTGCGGACGCGTGGCCGCGGGCGTGTGCATCCGGCTCTACGACGCCGAGGACTTCGAGGCGCGTCCCGCGTTCACCGACCCGGAGGTCCTGCGCACCAACCTCGCGTCGGTGATCCTGCAGATGGCGGCGCTGCGCCTCGGGGAGATCGAGGCGTTCCCGTTCCTCGATCCGCCCGACCGCCGCCAGGTCCGCGACGGGATCGCTCTGCTGCAGGAGCTCGGCGCGCTCGATCCCGAAGGGCAGCTGACGCGCGTCGGCCGGCAGCTCGCGCAGCTGCCGGTGGATCCGCGGATGGCGCGGATGGTGCTCGAGGGCGGGCGCCTGGGCTGCGCAACCGAGGTGATCGTGATTGCGGCCGCGCTCTCGATCCAGGACCCGCGCGAGCGGCCGGCCGAAAAGGAGGCCGAGGCCGACGCCGCGCATGCGCGGTTCGCCGGCGAGGGGTCCGATTTCCTGGCGCTGCTGCGGCTGTGGGAGTACGTGGGCGAGCAGCAGCGGGCGCTTTCGGGCAGCGCGTTCCGGCGCCGCTGCAAGGCCGAGTTCCTGCACGTGCTGCGGATCCGTGAGTGGCAGGATCTCGTGGAGCAGCTTCGCCGCGCGGCGCGCTCGGCCGGGATCGCCCGCAACTCCGCGCCGGCGGAACCCGAGTTGATCCATCGGGCGACGGGCGCGCGCGGGGCCCGGTTCGCGATCTGGCCGGGGTCCGAGCTTGCACGGCGACCGCCGTCCTGGGTCGTCGTCGCCGAGCTGGTCGAGACCTCGCGCCTGTGGGGACGGACCGCGGCGGGGATCGATCCGGCATGGATCGAGCCGATCGCGGGACATCTCGTGCGGCGCACCTATTCCGAGCCGCGCTGGGACCGGCGGCGCGGGTCGGTCGTCGCGACCGAGCGCGTCACGCTGTACGGGCTGCCGATCGCCACCCGCACGGTCGCCTACGCGGCGATCGACCCCGCCCTGTCGCGCGAGCTGTTCATCCGCCGCGCGCTCGTCGAGCGCGACTGGGACACGCGCCACGCGTTCTTCGCGGACAACGGGCAGCTGCTCGAGGAGGTCTCCGAGCTGGAGGATCGGTTGCGGCGCCGGGACATCGCCGTCTCCGACGAGGCGCTGTTCGCGTTCTTCGACGAGCGCATCCCTGACGACATCGTGTCCGCTCGGCACTTCGATCGCTGGTGGCGCGAGGCGCGGCGGTCGGACCCCGGGCTGCTGACGTTCCCGCGGGCGCTGCTGCTCGGCGACGAGGCCGATGTGAGCGGGCGGCCGGAGGCCTGGAAGCAGGGAGACCTTGTGCTGCCGCTCAGCTATGCGTTCGCGCCCGGGTCCGCTGCGGACGGCGTGACCGTGCACGTGCCGCTGCGGGTGCTGCCGCAGCTGCGGTCCGGCGGGTTCGAGTGGCTGGTGCCGGCGCTGCGCCTCGAGCTCGTGACGTCGCTGCTGCGGGGGCTGCCCAAGGAGCTGCGCCGCCCGCTGGCGCCGATGCCCGAGACGGCGGCAGCGGTGCTGGCCGAGCTGCGCCCGCGTCGAGAGCCGCTGCGGGCGGGGATGTCGCGGGCGCTCGAGCGGGTGCGCGGCGTGCGCGTGGCGGAGAGCGCCTGGGACCTCTCGCGCGTGGAGCCGCACCTGCGGACGCGCTTCTCGATCGAGGACGACGACGGCCGGGTCGTTGCCTCGGGCGAGGACCTCGACAAGCTGCGACCGCAGGTCGCGCGGCTGCTGCGCGCCGAGCTCTCGAGCGCAGCGACGGGCATCGAGCGCCACGGCATGGGCACGTGGGAGGCCGGCACGATCCCACGCGTCGTGACGCTGCCCGGCACGGGCGATGCTGTGCGCGGCTACCCGGCGCTGGTCGACGAAGGGGAGACAGTCGGCGTGGCGGTTATGGAAACACCGGGCGCGCAGGCGGGGGCGATGGTGCGCGGCACGCGGCGACTGCTGATGCTGACGATCGCAGCGCCGCGTCCGCGCCTGGACAACCGGGTGGCACTCGCGCTCGCGGGCGCGCCGCACGGCTCGCTCGATGCGGTCGTCGCGGATGCGCTGCCGGCGACGATCGACTGGCTGGTCGCGCGATTCGGCGGGCCGGTGTTCGACGAGGCGAGCTTCGTCGCGCTGCGCGGCCGGGTCGCCGGAGAGCTCGTCTCGGCGTTGGAGGTCGTGCTCGGCAAGGTCGCGGGCGTGCTGGAGGCTGCGCGCGAGGTGGAACGGCGGCTGGACGAGCTGCCCATCAGTCCGTTCGAGGAGGCGCGACGCGACGTGCAGCGCCAACTGGGGCGGCTCGTGCACCCCGGGTTCATAACGTCGGCGGGTGTCGAGCGGCTCGACGACATGGTGCGCTACCTGCGCGCCGCCGCGCGGCGCCTGGAGCGGCTGCCGGATGCGACCGCCGCCGACCGCGATCGCATGAACACCATCCACGAGCTCGAGGAGCTGCATCGTGCGCGCGGCTCGGATCCGCAGATCGGCTGGCTGCTCGAGGAACTGCGCGTGGCGCAGTGGGCACAAGGCTTGGGGACGCGCGAGCCGGTGTCCGCGAAGCGGATCCGCCGGCTGCTGACGTAGTGAGGGCGCCTGTTCGGCGCCCTCACTGGTCTCACACGGTGTGTCTGCGGACCGCTAGATCAGGTTCGCGATCCGCTTGGTGACCGCCGCCGCGGCCTTGGAGCCCGCGGTCACGCCGGTCTGGACGAGGTCGTTGACCTTCGCCCCGACGAACTCGGCCTGCGCGACCACGGGTCGCGCGCGCTTGCTCGCGGTGCTTGCCGACGGGCGGTTCGCGCTGCGCTTCGCATTGGTCTTCGC
>VAYD01000468.1 GCA_005883905.1 Actinomycetota bacterium | reverse complement strand
CACGGACGCGGCATGGTGCGCACTGCACCGGACGGCACCTCAAAGGCGCTGCTCAGAAGATGAAAAAGCCGCGGCACCCGGGCTGGGCGCCACGGCTCGGATCCTGCGACGGCGCGGCTAGATGGTCGTCCGAGCGCCGCGTCCGTTGAAGTGCATCAGGAACATGATCAGCGCCAGGATGCCCAGCACGAACAGGATCGGATGGATGATGGCGCCGCCGGCGATCGCAATCACGAGCAGCACGACACCCAGGATGAGCCACAGCATGCGTTCCCTCCTTCCGTTAAGAACTCCTTGCCGAGAGGGCTACCCGCGCCGCGCGCGGGGCACTCGGCCATCCGCTCAGGAATCCGGTACGTATGCGGTCGCCTCGATCTCGACCAGCATCCGCGGGTCGAGCAGCGCGGTGATCCCGTACATCGCGGTCGCCGGGCGGACCTCGCCGAACACCTCGCCGTGCGCGCGCCCAAAATCCTTCCAGCGCGAGATGTCGGTGATGAAGAGCCGCGTGCGAATCACGTCTTGCGGCTTCGCCCCGACCGTCGCGAGCGCCGCGATCACGTTGGCGAGCGCCTGTCGCGCCTGCTCGTAGACCGACATGCCGCCGACGACATGCCCCTCGGCATCGACCGCCGTGCAGCCGGCGACCTCGACGATCGGGCCCGCCTTGACCACGCGGCTGTAGCCGACGACAGGCTCCCAGGGACCTCCGGAGCCGTATCGCTCGATCGGCATCAGTGCCGGAAGTGACGGCGGCGGGTGAAGACCATCGCGATGCCCGCCTTGTCCGCGGCGACGACGACGTCGTCGTCGCGGACCGAGCCGCCCGGCTGCACGATCGCGGTGACGCCGGCCTCGATCGCCAGCTCAGGCCCGTCGGCGAACGGGAAGAACGCGTCCGACGCCATCACCGAGCCCTGCAGCGACTCGCCGCGGAACTTCTCGATCGCCAGGCGCACGGAGTCCACGCGCGACATCTGCCCCGCGCCGATCCCGATCGTCGCAAGGTCCCTTGACAGCACGATCGCGTTCGACTTCACGTGGCGCGACACCCGCCAGGCGAACAGGAGGTCCTGCCACTCCTTGTCGCTCGGCTTGCGCTCGGTGACGACCTCCATCGCCTCGCGGTCGTCGCGCTCCGTGTCACGGTCCTGCACCAGCAGGCCGCCGGTCACCTGCTTGACCTCGGGCTCGCCGACGAGCGGCAGGCGACGCTCGTTGTCCTCGAGGATCCGGATGTTCTGCTTCTGGGTGAGGATCGCGAGCGCCTCGTCGTCATAGCCGGGCGCGAACAGCACCTCGATGAACTGCTCGTGCAGCTTCTCGGCGAGCGCCTTGTCGACGCGGCGGTTCAGCGCGATCACGCCCCCGAACGCGCTCAGCGGATCGCAGGCGAAGGCTGCCTCGTACGCCTGGCGCGCGTCCGCCGCGACGGCGCCGCCGCAGGGGTTGTTGTGCTTGACGATCGCGCAAGCAGGGATCTCGAACTCGCGCACGATCGCCCGCGCCGCGTCGAGGTCCAGCAGGTTGTTGAACGAGATCTGCTTGCCGTGGTGCTGCTTGACCATCGACAGCACGTGCATGCGCGCGCCGACCTGCTGGTAGTAGGCGGCGCGCTGGTGCGGGTTCTCGCCGTAGGGCAGGTCGACGACCTTCTCGAAGGCGCGCACGTACAGCGGGGGGAAGTCCTCTCCGCGCTCGGCGAACCAGCGCGCAATCGCGGTGTCGTAGCGGGCGGTGTAGGCGAACGCGTCGGCCGCGAGCGCCTCGCGCGTGCCGGTGGACAGCTGCGCGTCCGACGCGCGCAGCTCCTCGAGCACCGCGTCGTAGGACTCGGGCTTGACGACAACCGCCGCGTAGGCGTGGTTCTTCGCCGCGGCGCGGATCATCGTCGGGCCGCCGACGTCGATGTTCTCGATCGCCTCGTCCTCGGCGACCTCGGCCCCGGCGACGGTCTGCTCGAACGGATAGAGGTTGACGCAGACGAGGTCGAACGGCTCGATCCCCTCGGCGGCGAGCGTCGCCGCGTGGCCGGGGTCGTCCCGGACCGCGAGCAGCGCCGCGTGGAGGCGGGGGTGGAGCGTCTTCACCCGGCCGTCGAGGATTTCCGGGGAGCCGGTCAGCTCCGCGACGTCGATGACCTCGATGCCGCCCTCGCGCAGCGCGGAAGCCGTGCCGCCCGTGGCGACCCCGGTCTTGTCGGAGACCGAGATCAGGGCCCGGCGAACCCGAATCGAGCCGTCCGCCTCTCCCGGCGCCGCTGCGCCCTCGGTCTCAGTCGCGCGCATGCTCATCGACGTGTACGAGTCGGGGATTATCGGGGTCGACGCGGATTGCGCCGTCGGCGAACAGGCGGATCGCCTCCGGCAGCAGCTCGTGCTCGATCTCGTGGATCCGCTCCTCGAGCTCGTCGCGATCGCGGTCCGCGGGCACCTCGACCGCCCGCTGGAGGACGATCGGGCCGGAGTCGACACCCTCGTCGACGACGTGGACGGTGACGCCGGTGACCCGGACGCCGTGGGCGAGCGCCTGGCCGACGGCGTCGAGGCCGGGGAACGAGGGCAGAAGCGCCGGGTGAACGTTGATGACGCGCCCGCGAAAGCGGGCGACGAAC
>VAYD01000467.1 GCA_005883905.1 Actinomycetota bacterium | reverse complement strand
GCGTGCCGTGCATGTAGGTGCCGCCGTTGTCGAACAGCATCAACTCGCCGTCGGGCAGGCGATGCGCGTCGTGCTGCGCGCAGAAGCGCCAGCCCTCGGGCAGGTGGAACTGGTCGCGCTTGCCGCCGAGGATCCACTTCGTCCGGCCGGTCGCGGGGTCGACGCCGTAGAGCGACGAGGTGTTGCGCGAGGAGATGACGACGGTCGGGTCGGCTGCGGTCGGCGGCGCGATCGCGTTGCCGTGGAAGTAGTCCCACGGGTTGCCGCCGCGCGGGCGGCGCTCGTAGCTGTCGCTCGGCTTGACGTGGTCCAGCGAGCGCCACTCGAACCGGACCTTGCCCGTGGCCAGGTCGACACGCTGCACGACGTATTCGATGATGCCGCGGCGCTTGACGTCGGAGGACACCCAGGCGTCGCCGCCAGGGGTGACGACCAGCTCGTGCAGGTTCGTCGCGTGCCCATGACCGGCGCGAATGCGTCCGATCGGCCGGTAGTGCTCGTCGAGCAGCTGGTAGGCGCCGCCCTTGCCGCGCTGCCAGAACGCGAGCGCCGGGCGCCCATCGACCTGGACCACCTTGAGGTCGTGGACCTTGTCGGGGCGCCGCTCGTACCAGAGGAGCTTGCCGTCGTTGCTGATGATCATCGGGCCGAACTGCTCGCTTCTGTTGACGCGCGGGTCGGGCCGCGGCGTCACCAGCAGCAGGTCGGCCGTCAGCCTGGCCCCGCTGCGCGCCACCAGGCAGAACGCGGTCGGCTTGAGCTGCGGCAGCGTCCTGAAGCGCCGCAGCCGTGGCCGGCAGTCGATGCGGCTCGAGGGGGTGCTCCGTCCGCCGCCACCGCAGGCGATCACGGCGACTGCGCATGGCACGGCCGCGGCGAGAGCGATGCGGCCGCGCGACATCCGTATTTCCTACCAGATCAATAGAAAACTGTCCTGGCGGTAGCGTCCGCGGCATGCGGAAGATCCAGAGCCAGGGCGTCCATCACATCACGCTCGTTGGCGTGGGACGCCAGACGTCGATCGACTTCTGGGAGGGCGTGCTAGGCATGCCGTTCGTCTTCGAGCAGCCGAACCTCGACAACCCGTCCGAGAGCCACCTCTACTTCGACCCGGGCGACGGACGGCTCATCACGATCTTCACCAACGACGAGCGCACGCCCGACGCGGCGCGCACGCCGACGGACCCGGGTTGCGTCCACCACATCGCGTTCGCGATCTCGCAGGCGACGTTCGCGCAGACCGTCGAGCGCCTCGACGAGCGCGGCATCAAGCACAGCGGCATCAAGGACCGCGGCTTCATGGACTCGATCTACTTCAACGACCCGCTCGGGCTGCTGATCGAGCTGGCGTCGTACCGGTTCGAGCCTCCCGCGAGCTGCACGCATGCCGACGTCCTGCTCGAGGCGCACCGACTGCGCGTCGCGCGCGGCGAGCACCACATCGACCGCGAGCACCTCGCCGACGCGATCGAGAACCTCACGACTCGGACGCGTGAAACGCTGTCGGAGGACCGCTCGCCGCGCGATCCCTATCGCCGCACGTAGCGGTGCCAGTACAGGGTCATCGACCACGGCAGCACGTACAGCACGATCCGCCACCGGCGCCGGCCTTCGTCGTCGAGGACGGGGTTCAGCGCCACCTCGGCCTGGAACGGCCCGATGGCGGGGAGCAGCGGCAGTCCCATGACTATCGCGATCAACCACAACGACTCGGGCGACGCCGCCGTCACAGCGAGCGCCACGAGGAGGCTGACGACTGACCACACGGCATAGCGCGTGAGCCGCCTGTAGGACCGGTCCGACACCTCGACGGGCATCGACATGGCGCGCGACGAGCTTGAGTGCGCCACCTCACGGACCTCTCAGGGAAGACACAGGGCCTCTTGAGCCTCTAAGAGGACTGTGACCACCATGCCGAACCACCACCACCTCCTCATCGTCGCCAACGAGACGGTCGAGGGCTCGGCCCTCGTCGGCACGGTTCGCGACATCGCCCTCTCCCATGACGCCGAGGTCCTTGTCGTCGCCCCCGCGCTCAACTCGCGCCTGCGCCATTGGATGTCGGACTCCGACAGCGCCCACCGCGCGGCCGAGGAGCGCCTCGCCGGCTGCCTGGCCCGCCTGCGCGAGGCCGGCGTGCGCGCGACCGGCCACGTCGGCGACGCCGATCCGATGCGCGCGATGGAGGACGCAATGGCCGTCTTCCCCGCCGACGAGATCGTCATCGGCACGCATCCGGAGACGCGCTCGAACTGGCTGGCGCACGACATCGTCATGCGCGCCTGCGCGCGCTTCGCGCTCCCGGTCGCGCACGTCGTCGTCGACGTCGCGGCACGACGGGAGTACCTCGCGGCTTGAAATGGGCTTCCTGGCGGGGCTAGGCTCGCCAGCATGAGGTTGCTGGTCACAGTCGCGTTGGCCGCGCTTCTTCTCCTCGGTGCTTCAGTCCCCGCCGTCGCAGCGCCGCCGACGCATGAGGCCCTGCCGCCCGAAGCGGACCCCGGCACGATCGACTGCGCCACGTTCGAGGACAGCTTCGTCGACTTCTTCGACGGCACGGTCACGACCTACTTCAACCGGAACGGCGATCCGGTGCGGCTCGTGTTCCACGTCGAGCACCATTCCAACGACACCAACTCCGTGACCGGGCTCACGATCCACGAGCACGGCCACTTCACGGTCACCGTCGACCTGGTCAACGAGACGGTGACCATGACAGGCAGCCAGGAGGTCGCGAACCGCCCAGGCTTCGGCGTCGTCGTACAGGACGTCGGCCGCGTCGTCTTCGACTTCGAAGACAACCTCTTGTTCTTCGCCGGCGGTACCAAGCACAGCGAGCTGTTCGGCGGCGACCAAGTGCTCTGCGACGCACTGGCGTAGTGGCGCGCGGTTGGCGCACAACCGCGTGGCGCGTCGTGATCGCTTCGCGCCGCTAGCTGTCCTGCCTACGGACTTGCTGAACACCCTGATCCGGTGATTTAGGGGGAGGGGTTGTCCGGTCCTCCCCGGAGGCTGAGAGGTGCCAACCACCTCAACTCCCGAAGGAGTGACCGGACATGTCAGACCGTAGATGCAGGTTCGGAC
>VAYD01000466.1 GCA_005883905.1 Actinomycetota bacterium | reverse complement strand
GCGACGACGTTGCCGCCCTGCTTGGTCTCGAGCAGCGGCTCCTCGACGTCGCAGTGCCCGGCCACGTACTTCGGGCAGCGCGTGTGGAACCGGCACGCGGACGGCGGGTTGGTCGGCGACGGGACGTCGCCCGTCAGCACCTGACGCTGCTTCTCGCGCGCGAGGCGCGGATCCGGGACCGGCACCGCGCTCAGCAGCGCGCCCGAGTACGGGTGGCGCGGGTGGTCGTAGAGCTGCTGCGAGTCCGCCAGCTCGACGATCTTGCCGAGGTACATCACGGCGATCCGGTCGCACATGTGGCGCACGACGCTCAGGTCGTGGGCGATGAACACGATCGTCAAGCCGAGCTCGCGCTGCAGGTCGCGCAGCAGGTTGAGGATCTGCGCCTGGATCGACACATCCAGCGCTGACACAGGCTCGTCGGCCACGATCAGCTTCGGCTTGAGCGCGATCGCGCGCGCGACGCCGATGCGCTGGCGCTGGCCGCCGGAGAACTCATACGGGAGACGGTTGTAGTGCTCCGGGTTGAGCCCGACCTGCTCCATCAGGTCCTGGACCAGGCGCCGGCGCTTGGTCTTGTCGTGCTCGATGCCGTGGATCTCGAACGGCTCGCCGATGATCGTGCCGACGGTCTTGCGCGGGTTCAGCGACGAGTACGGGTCCTGGAAGACCATCTGCATCTCGCGCCGCAGCGGCAACAGGCGCCGCCGGTTGGCGTGCGCGATGTCGAGGCCTTTGTAGATGATCGACCCGCTCGTCGGCTCGAGCAGGCGCGTGACCAGCCGGGCGGTCGTCGACTTGCCGCAGCCGGACTCGCCGACGAGGCCGAGCGTCTCGCCCTCGTTGATGTCGAACGACACGCCGTCGACGGCCTGCACGGCGCCGACCTGCTTCTGGAAGATGATGCCCTTGCGGATCGGGAAGTGCTTGACGAGGTCGCGGACCTCGATGAGCGGCGTGCTCACGGCGCGACCTCCTCGGCATCGAGCCCGGCCGTCGCGCGCGCCTCGGCGGGGTCCTTGCCCTCCTGCAGCTCGCGCCAGATGCGGCGGCGCGTCTCGGATGGCAGCAGGCAGCGCGCGACGTGCTCCGTGTCGTCGGGGACCGCCGCCAGTTCAGGATGCGTCTGCCGGTGCGTCTCGCGCACGTACGGGCAGCGGGGATGGAACGAGCAGCCGCCCGGCAGCGTGATGAGCGAGGGCGGGCGCCCGGAGATCGGCACGAGCTCCTCGCCGCGCGGCAGGTCCAGGCGCGGGATCGAGCGCAGGAGGCCCCATGTGTACGGATGCTCGGGGCCGGCGAAGATCGTGTCCTTCGAGGCGTGCTCGACGATCTCGCCGGCGTACATCACGGCGATCTCGTCGGCCACCTCCGCCACCACGCCGAGGTCGTGGGTGATCATCACGATCGCGGTGTCGAGCTCGGACTGCAGGCGCTGGATCAGGTCCAGGATCTGCGCCGTTCGAGAGCGCCATCGCGATCATCACGCGCTGGCGCATGCCGCCGGAGAACTCGTGCGGATAGGAGTCCACGCGCTTGCGCGGCTCGGGGATGCCGACCAGGCCGAGCATCTCGACCGCGCGGTCCATCGCCTGCGCGCGCGACACGTCGCGATGCGACTGGATCGCCTCCACCAGCTGCTTGCCGATCCGGTAGAAGGGATGCAGCGACGACAGCGGGTCCTGGAAGATCATCGCGATCTCGTTGCCGCGGATCCGGCGCATCTCCTCGTCGGAAGCGGTCAGCAGCTCCTTGCCGTCGAACCTGACGCTGCCCGAAATCCGCGCGCTCTTGAAGAACCGGGTGAGCCCCATGACCGTCAGCGACGAGACGCTCTTGCCGGAGCCCGACTCGCCCACGATGCCCAGCGCCTGCCCGCGCTCGACGCGGTACGAGACGCCATCGACGGCTTTGACGATGCCGTCGTCGGTGTGGAAGTGGACCCGCAGGTCCTCGACTTCGAGGAGCGCCAAGGCTCAGTACCTCACGCGTGGGTCGAGGAACGCGTAGAGGATGTCGACCACCAGGTTCAGGGCGATGATGAAGAAGGCTCCCACGATCACGATTCCCTCGACCGTCGGGAGGTCGGCCTTCTGGATCGAGTCGAACGCGAGGCGGCCGATGCCGGGGATGTTGAACACCGACTCGGTGAGGATCGCGCCGCCGAGCAGGATGCCGAGATCCAGGCCGAGGATCGTGACGATCGGCGTGATCGCAGAGCGCACTCCGTGGCGGAAGATCACGGTGCGCTCCTTCAGGCCCTTGGCGCGCGCGGTGCGAATGTAGTCCTCTGCCATCACCTCGAGCAGGTTGCCACGGAGGAAGCGCGCGTAGATCGCGGCGAACGCCGTCGCGAGCACGATCCAGGGCAGGAAGAGGGTGGGGGCCACGTGAATGGGGTCGTTGAACAGGCTGCCGGTGTTCGGGTACGAGCCGGAGCCGTCGAAGATCGGGATCTTCCCGATGTCCTTGCTGAAGAGATACAGCGAGACGAGGCCGACCCAGTAGACCGGGGCGCTGATCGCGACGAGTGCGGCGCCCATGGCCAGTCGGTCCTCGACCCTGCCTCTTCGGACCGCGCTGATGATCCCGATCGGGATCCCGACCAGCAGCCACACGAAGACCGCGCCGATGGCGAGGCCGGCCGTGGCTGGCAAGCGGTCGAGGATCTGCGACTTGACCGAGACGTTGTTCTGGTAGCTGTAGCCGAAGTCGGGCGGCTTGAAGCCCTTGTGCGCGTCGAACGGCACGAGCTTGGCCAGGTAGATCCGGTACTGCTCCAAGAACGGCTTGTCGAGCCCGAACGTGTGCCGGATGGATGCCCGTAGCTCAGGGGTGGCGTTGCGGCCGGCGCGAAGCGAGACCGGGTCGGCCGAGGGGAGCTTGCTGAAGATCAGGAACGTCAGGAAGCTGATGACCAGCAACAGGACGATCATCCACAGCAGGCGTCGGACGATGTAGGTGAGCATGGGGCGCGATGAGTGGTTGAGCGATGAGGCGACGGCCCGCTCCCGCTCGCGGCGGGAGCGGGCCGTCAGCGTTCAGTGTCCTACTTCAGCGACGTGAAGGACAGGTGCCACACCGTCGAGTAGTTGTCCGCGACGCCCTGGACGTCCTTGGACTCGATCAGCGGGGTCTTGTCCCACAGCCACGGCACCGCGGGTGCCAGCAGCGTGATGTCGTTGTCGATCTTGGCGAACGCCTTGCTGCGCTCCGTGCCCGGGGGCAGGATCGCCGCGGCGTCGATCGCCTTGTTGATCGACGGGTCGTTGAGCTCCGGCCAATTGGTGTTGTTGGCCGGCAGGATCGCCTCGCCGTTGAACGTCGGGTTGA
>VAYD01000464.1:3636-5206 GCA_005883905.1 Actinomycetota bacterium | reverse complement strand
ATCAGCGGCGGCTGGAACGTCTGGTTGGCGGGCACCGACCAGCTGCCGAGCTCCGCGCCCTTGAGCACGATCGGCTCCGTGTCGTGCTTGGCGGTGACAGTCGGGTCGGGCACGCCGAGCGGCAGCTGCGCGTGTGCCGGCACGGCGACGGCGAGCAGCGCGCACGCGGCGAGGAGGAGCTTCCGGACCATCGTGAACCGGGAACGCTCCGTGCGAGCGGAACTTGCGGTCAGCGCACGATGCGGAACGCCAGCCGCTTGGGCTTCGAGCGGTTGCTGGCGGCGTCGGTGGCCACCAGCACCGCGCGGTAGCGACCGGGCTTCAGCTTGCGCGTCGAGAGCTTCTTCTTGTTCGCGCCCTTCGCCGAGGCCTTGGAGATGCGCCGCACGCCGACGTAGCGCGTGCCCTTGCGGCGCTGGAGTGTGAACACGACGCGCGCCTTCTCCGACAGCCGGTAGCGGCACGTCGTCCCGCGCTTCGCCTTGAACTTCTTCGGCTTCAGCGACGCCGCGAGGATCACCGGCGCGGTCGTGTCGCCACTGTTGCTGGCGCCCTGCGCGCTCGTCGTGAACGCCGCGTCCGGGCTCGCACTCGTGCCGTCCGCGTTGGTGGCCACGAGCCGTACGTGGTAGGTCGTGCCTGCGGCCAAGCCGCCGAGGGCAGCGGACACGGCCACCGCGTTCAGTCCGGCCGGCAGCGCCGTCTCGGGCGTGGAGGAGCCGTACGCCGTCGTCGTCCCGTACTCGAAGTGGTACGCCGTCGCGCGCGCGTTCGGGTTCACGGCGCCGGTCGCCGTCGCGCCGGCCTGCGTGATCGCCACATCCGGCGGCGCCACCTCGTAGGCGCCGATCTCGCAGCCGGCGCCATGTGGGCGCCCGACGCCGCGCTGATCCGTCGTCGTACAGCCGCTCCCGGTCGCCGGTACCGCGTCCCTTGCCGGGCTCTCGGTGGCTGGGCGGCGCGTGAGCGTCGGCCCGCCGTTGTCGGCGAGCGGGCCGAGCAGCGGATCGACGTTGTCGCCCGGGCAGCTCGTGTCGCTGAGGCTGATGTTGTGGCCCAGGTTCGTGAGGCCGAAGGTGCAGGCCGGCGCGGTGTTCGTTGCGACGATGCTGTTGCGCAGCGTCGTGGCGCCCGTGGCGAAGATCGCCCCGCCGTCGAGGATCGAGCCGCTCTCGCCGGTGCTCGAGCTGCCCGCTGCGCCATGCGTCCCGCCGACAGTCGAGAAGTTACCGCCGGTTCCCCCGTGGCCGACCCCGCCGGCTCCGCCTGCCCCGAGCACGTTGCCCGTGATCGTCGCCTGCACGACCGCGGCATCGTTGATCCCTAGGCCTGCGGCGGCGCCGCCGTTCCCGCCGAACTGACCGTCGCCGTTGCCGCCACCGCCGCCGGTCCCCGTGAGCACCCCGCCACCAGGCCCGCCGGTCGCCGCCCCGCCGTCGCCGCCCGCGCCGGACCGGTTGCCGGTCACGGTAACGTCCGCCAGGGATCCCGCGAGGCTGCTCAGCCCGCCGGAGCTCCCTCCCGCACCTGCGGACCCGCCGAGGGTGTTCCCACCATGTCCGCCCGTGTT
>VAYD01000464.1:544-3405 GCA_005883905.1 Actinomycetota bacterium | reverse complement strand
CCCAGGTCCGCCGTTCCCCGGACCGCCCGCACCGCCTGCACCGGCGGTGTTGGTACGGATGGTGCTCGAGTCGATCGTTGCCGACGTGGCGGAGACGCCGCCCCCGTCGCCCGCGGTGCCACCGAGGCCGCCGCTCCCATAGCCGCCGCTTCCCCCGTTGCCTGCGGTGCCCAGGCCGCCGCTGCCGCCTCCGCCACTGGAGCCGACGCCGCCCCGACCCGCGACGTTGTCCGTCACCGTCACGCGGATGAGCGTGAGGTCCCCGTTCGAGAAGATGCCGCCGCCGTCCCCGCCCGCCCCTCCTTGACCGCCTGTGCCGCTCGCGCCCTTGGCGCCGGTGGAGGCGCTGCCGCCGTTGCCTCCGTTGCCGATCCCGCCACCCCCACCATCGCCGGCGCGGTTCGCGGTGATCACGCTGTCGGTCACGGTGAGCATGCCGGCGTTGCGGATGCCGCCGCCGGGCTCTCCGGGATCACCCGGGCCGCCTGTCGCCGGCGTGCCGTCGACGCCCGGGCCGCCGTCCATCCCGACATGCGCGGCACCCGCGCCGCCGTTCGGCGCGCGACCGCCGGTGATCGTGACGCCCGTCACCGTGAGCGCGGCGCCGGCTCGCACGTCGATGGCGCGGTCCACGCCGTTGGCGTCGATCGTCGTCAGTGAGGCGCCGGCGCCTTGGATCGTCACGACGCTCGTGACGTCGAGGTCGCCGCTCACGTTCGCGTCGTCGCGGGCCGCCCCAGCGAGCGCGAGCGCGGGCCCGGCCGGGAGCACGATGGTGTCGGCACCGCTGCCCTTCGCGCACTCGCCCATTGCGCCGGTCGCGGAGTCGGTGTTCGCCGAGGTGATCGCTTCGCGCAGCGAGCAGTGCATGTCGGTTGCCACCACGTCGCCTGTGATGTCGACAGTGATCGTCGCGGCTCGCGCGCCCGGTGCAAGCACGAGAATCCCAGCTGCCAGGACGAGCAGCCGTTTCATGGCGCGACGCTACAGACGCCGGTGGCTGTGCGCTACCCGGCTGATGCCTTAATGACCGCGATCGGCGCGCCGGACTGGATCGGCTCGCCTTCCTTGACGGAGAGCGTCTCGATCACGCCGGCCTTGTGGGCGGTGATTTCGTTCTCCATCTTCATCGCCTCGATGATGCAGATGAGCTGGCCCTCCTCGACGGTCTGGCCCTGCTCGACGAGCACCTTCCACATGTTGCCCTGCAATGGGGAGAGGAGCTCGTCGGCGCCACCGCCGGCGCTGGACTTCCGTTCGCCGCGCTTCGGCGCGGCGCGACCTGCCACCGGAGCGGCGCCGTTGGGCGTGGCGCCGCCGGCGAACGGCGGCCCGATGACCTTGACGTCGAACCGGCGGCCGGACACCTCGACGGTGTAGGTCTGCTCGACGGTCTCGTCCTCGCCGTCGGCGGGCTTGGCCGGCGCTTGGAAGGCGAGCGCCTTGAGCCAGCTCTTGTCCTCGAGCAGATCGCGGCACGTCTCGCCGTCGGCCCACTGCTGCGTCCCGAGCAGCGCGACGTGGAACGGGATCAGGGTCTTCAGGCCCTCGATCTCGTACTCGTGCAGCGCCCGGATCGCGCGGCGCGTCGCCTTCTCGCGGTCCGAGTCCCAGACGATCAGCTTGGCGACCATCGGGTCGTACATCGGCGTGACCTCGCCGCCTGGGCCGACGCCGGAGTCGACGCGCACGCCGGGGCCTGCGGGCTCCTTGTAGCCCCCGATCTTGCCCGGGGCGGGGGCGAAGTTCTTGGAGGCGTCCTCAGCGTTGATGCGGCACTCGATCGCGTGGCCGCGCAGCTCGACGTCCTCCTGCTTGTAGGACAGCTCCTCGCCGGCGGCGGCCAGGATGCCCTCGCGCACGATGTCGATGCCGGTGACCATCTCGGTCACGCAGTGCTCGACCTGCACGCGGGTGTTCATCTCGAGGAAGTAGTACTCGCCGTCCTGCAGCAGGCCCTCGATCGTGCCGGCGCCGACGTAGTCGACGGCCTTGGCGGCTTCGACGCCGATCTTCCCGATCCGGGCGCGCAGCTTGTCGTCGACCGCGGGCGCGGGCGCCTCCTCGATCACCTTCTGGTGGCGGCGCTGCACCGAGCAGTCGCGCTCGCCCAGGTGGATGACGTTGCCGTGGCGGTCGGCGAGGACCTGGACCTCGACGTGGCGCGGGTCGGGGAGGTAGCGCTCGATGTACACGCGCGGGTCGGAGAAGAACTTCTCGCCCTCGCGGCTGGCGCCCTCGAAGGCCTTCTCGAGCTCGGACTCGTCGAGCGACGGGGTAGCCGATGTCCTTGTCGATCACCTTGCGCGCCGCGTCGACGTCCTCGACGACCTCCGTCGTGCCGGGCACGATCGGCACGCCGGCGGCCTTCATCAGCTCGCGGGCGCGCGTCTTTGAGCCCATGGCGTCGATCGCGCTCGCGGGCGGGCCGATGAAGACGATCCCGGCTTCGTCACACGCGCGCGCGAAGTCGGCGTTCTCGGCGAGGAAGCCGTAGCCGGGGTGGACCGCCTCGGCGCCCGACTCCTTGCAGACCTCGATGATCTTGTCGACCTTCAGGTACGACTCGGCCGCGGTCGGCCCGCCGAGCAGGTACGCCTCGCCGGCGCGCTTCACGTGCAGCGCGTCGCGATCCAGCTCGGAGTAGACCGCCACCGAGGCGATGCCCATCTCGTCGAGCGTGCGGAACACGCGAATGGCGATCTCGCCGCGATTGGCGACCAGCACCTTCTTGAACATGGGCGCGGAACCCTACCGTCGCGGCGGCGCCGGAGGCGGGGCGGCGTGGCGGTCATCCGAACCCGAAGCGGCGGCCCGCACCATGGCCGAGCCGCCCTCGGCCGGCGACGATGCATCCAGAT
>VAYD01000464.1:0-429 GCA_005883905.1 Actinomycetota bacterium | reverse complement strand
TTCCCGGGGCCGGTGGCTTCGACCACCTTCTCGAGGCCGGCCTTCACGCGTGCCTCGAACGCCTCCATCGGCTCGGCGCCGGGGATGATGTCCCACCGCTGCTCGGTGATCACCCGCATCGCGAGCGGTTCGCGGTTGGCGACGTGGATGCGGAACGGCCCGCCCTCCCACTCGCCGAGGAAGACCTCGCGCAGCTCGGGGACCTCGGTGAACGGGCGCCCGAGTGCCTCGGCGGTCTCGACCGTGCGCGTCAGGCCGCTCACGAAGACCGCGTCGACGCGCTCCCGCCGCAGTCGCTCGGCCAGCAGCCTGGCCTGCTCGTGACCCTCGGGGGCCAGCGGCGGGTCGCCGCGCCCGTGCAGCATCGGGTGCAGCTCGCCGGGGCGGATCGGCGCGGACGCGCCATGGCGGGCGAGCACGACCTCGGTC
>VAYD01000068.1 GCA_005883905.1 Actinomycetota bacterium | reverse complement strand
GGGCTCGACGACCCCGACAAGGCGATCCATGTCGCCAACGGGATGCGCGTCCACGTGCCGATCCTGCTGGCTCTGAGCGCCAACTCGCCGTTCTGGCGCGCCGACACCACCGGCCTCGCGTCGACGCGCACGCCGATCTTCCGCGCGTTCCCGCGCGTGGGCATCCCGCCCGCCTACCGCGACTGGGACCACTACGAGCGCGAGATCCAGTTCATGGTCGAGTCGGGCGTGATGGAGGACTACACCTACCTCTGGTACGACGTCCGCCCGCACCCGAAGTTCGGGACGATCGAGATCCGGGCGTGCGACAGCCAGACCCGCGTCGAGCACTCGCTGGCGCTTGCCGCGCTGATCCAGGCGATGGTCAAGGAGCTCGCCGAGCACTACGAGGCCGGTGAGCACCTCACCGACTACCCGTGGCAGATGCTCGACGAGAACAAGTGGCTGGCGGCGCGCCACGGGCTCGACGGCGAGATCGTCGACCTCCCGACCTCCGAGCGCGTCAGCACCCGAGCGCTCGCCAAGCGCCTGCTCGACCGCATGCGTGGTCATGCCGAGGACCTCGGCTCCGCCGAGGAGCTCGAGGGCATCAGCGACCTCATCGACCGCGGCAACGGCGCAGCGCGCCAGATCGTGGTCTACGAGGCCAACCACGACCTGCGCGAGGTCATGGCCGAGATCGTGGCCGCGACGCGCGGCCAGGCGTAAACGCGGCGCGGCGTACCTGAGACAATCGGGGGCGAACGATGTCCACCGAGCCAGACCTCTTCGTCATCTGCAAGAACTGCAGCTCCGAGGTGTCTCCGTACATCACGGAGTGCCCGTACTGCGGCCACCGCCTGCGCAAGCGTGCGCCGAAGATCGAGCGCTCGGGCCAGGTCAAGCGCCCGCGCGGGGCGAAGGTGCGCCGCGCGCCGCGCGCGCCGGTGCTGCCGGCCTTCGACATCGACGAGACGCGGCGGCCTTATGCGACGCTCGCGCTGCTCGCCGCGTCGCTGTTCGTGATCCTGCTCGTGGTCTTCGTCGACCGGGCGAACCTTGGGCTCGTCGCGCACCTCTCCGACGATCCCTGGCGCGCGGTCACGTCGATCTTCGTCTACGACAACGTCTGGTACGAGCTCGCGTGCCTGCTGGCGATCGGCGTGTTCGGCTGGCGGCTGGAGCTGCGCCATGGCCCGCTCCCGGTCATCGTGCTGTTCCTGCTCGGCGGCGTCGGCGGGATGGTGGTCGTCAGCGCGCTCGATTCGACGCCGTTCGCCTACGGCGGCAACGGGCTCGCGCTGGCGCTGCTGTGCGCATGGGCCGTGCCGGACCTGCTGCGCAGGCGCGCCAGCGCCGACTACGACGGCGACCTGCTCGGGACGCTCGTCATCGCGGTCCTGGTGCTCGCGATGTCCGCGGCGACCGTTCAGGCGTCGATCATCGCGGCCGGGACGGGTGTGGTCGCCGGGCTCGTCGTCGGGCTGGCGCTGACGCGGCTCGTCAGGCGACCGTGATCGTGCCCGGCTCGCCCTCGACGAGCCGGCCGATGACCCAGCCCTCGTCCATCGCATTCGGCGTCGCCGCCAGCAGGCCGCCGGACGTCATCGCGTCGCACACCAGCCAGCGCCGAGCCTCGGGGACGCCGTAGGCGAACGTGGTGAAGGTCTCGGCGTACTCGCGGTTGCGCCGCGTCCCGCCGGAGATCGCCGCGTCGGTCAGCTCGAGCACGCCGTCGATCGCGGGCACGTCGTCGGCCAGCACCTCGGCCGCGCAGCCGCTCGCCAGCGCGAGCTCGTGCAGGTGGCCGAGGAGGCCGAAGCCGGTGACGTCGGTCAGCGCGGTGGCGCCGGCGCTGCGAGCGCTTGCCGCGGCGCGGTCGTTCAGCGTGATCATGACCTCGATCGCCCGGTCCATCGCGGCGACGTAGCCGCGCTTGACCGCCGTCGAGACGAGGCTGACCCCGAGCGGCTTGGTGAGCACGAGCGCGTTGCCCGGCTGCCCGCCGGCGTTCGTCAGCACCTCGTCGGGGTGCACGACGCCGGTGACGGCGAGGCCGTACTTCGGCTCGGGGTCATCGATCGAATGGCCGCCGACGATGCTCGCGCCGGCGGCGGCGACCGCGTCGGCGCCGCCGCGCAGGATCTCGCCGAGGACGCGATCGCCGAGCTCCTCGAGCGGGAACGCGAGCAGGTTGATCGCGCTGACCGGCGTGGCGCCCATCGCGTAGATGTCGCTGAGCGCGTTGGTCGCGGCGATCTGGCCGAAGAGATACGGGTCGTTGACGATCGGCGTGAAGAAGTCGGCGGTCTGCACGATCGCCACGTCGTCGGTCAGCTTGACCACGGCGGCGTCGTCGTTCGTCGAGGCGTCGACGAGCACGCGCGGGTCGGTGTTCGCCGGCAGCGCGGCGACGATCGGCGCGAGCGCGGCGGCGGGCAGCTTGCATCCGCAGCCCGCGCCGTGGGATAGCTCCATGAGCCTCATTGGCATCGAAGCCTATGATCGCGCTTCGTGGCCGACGACCGTTACACCGCCGAGCAGGTCGACGCCGCCGTCGCGGCGCTCGGCTCGGACCCGGAGCGTCTCGGCCATGCGCAGGAGGTCGTCACCCACGCGGCTCCCGGGCTGCAGCGGATCCTCAACGAGGCGCTCGACGAAGGCGGCTGGTTCGGGTCCGCGCACGAGGACCAGGTCGCCAAGGCGGCCGGCGGGGAGGAGCTCGACGATCGCGTGCGCGCGGTGCGCACGCTCGTCGCCGAGGAGACCCGGATCGGGATGCTCGTCGGGGTGGCGGTCGGCTTCGAGCTCGCGCGCGAGCTTGCACGTTCCACGCACGAACCAGAGGGAGACTGATGGAGATCCGGTTCCTGGGCCACGCGGCCTTCGCGCTCACCGAGGGCGACACCACCGTCCTCGTCGATCCGTTCCTGACCGGCAACCCGAAGGGGGCCGCGACGGCCGACGAGGTCGATGCCAGCGCGATCCTGCTCACGCACGGCCACTCCGACCACATCGGCGACACGGTCGCGATCGCCAAGCGCACCGGCGCCCCGGTGCTGGCGATCGTCGAGCTTGCCGGCGAGATCAGCGAGGACCTCGGCAGCGACCATCAGGTGTTCGATCCCAACCTCGGCGGCACCGTGGAGTTCGACTGGGGGTCGGTCCGGCTCGTGCCGGCGTGGCACACCTCGACGACGCCGAAGGGCACGATCAACACGCCGGCGGGGCTGGTGATCGAGATCGGCGGCAAGCGCATCTACCACCTGGGCGACACGGCGCTGTTCAGCGACCTGCAGCTCGTCAAGCAGCGCGGGCGGCTCGACGCGGCGCTGATGTGCATCGGCGGCCACTACACGATGGACCGCTTCGACGCGGTCGAGGCCGCGCGGTTCGTCGGCGCGGACCTCGTGATCCCGTGCCACTTCAACACGTTCCCGCCGATCGAGACCGACGCGGAGGCGTTCAAGGCCGACGTGCAGCAGGCCGGCATCTCGGAGGTCTCGGTCCTCGAGCCGGGAGCGACGCAGACGCTATGACGCACGCCGTCGTGTTGGTGGAGGCCGAGCGCGACGCGCTGTCGACGCTCGGCGGCAAGCTCGCGGATCTCGACGGCGTCGCGGAGGCCTACTCGGTCACCGGCGAGTGGGACTTCGTCGCGATCGTCCGCGTCCCGCGCCACGAGCAGCTCGCCGAGGTGATCACCGGCGAGCTGGTCAAGCTCGAAGGCGTCGTCCGGACGCAGACGATGGTCGCCTTCGAGGTCTTCTCCCAACACGACCTCGAGGCGCTCTTCTCGATCGGCGAATGAGAATGAGGGGTCAGACCCCTGATTCTCAAATGAGAATGAGGGGTCAGACCCCTGATTCTCAGGCCGGGTCCTGGCGGCCGCGCTTGAACCAGACCGAGCGGTCGTGCCAGTCGTGGGCCATGAGGAGCGATCCGGTCGTCGCGAGGACGATCGCGCGGACCGGGTGCCAGCGGGCGGCGGCGAAGCCCAACGCCGCGCCGGCTGTCAGCAGCGCACCGGTCGCGCCGTGATGGCAGCGCTGTCCGCCGATCCAGAGGCGGCGTCTGGTGCCGTCATAGGTGAGGAGGTTGGCGAGGAGCTGCATCGCACTTCAGTCGCGTTATCGACGGAACGCGTGACAAGGCGCGTACTTGTGCGATTTGTCTCGATCATCTGTCCAGCGGATGCTTGAACCGTGGTAGGCGGACGCGTTTGACTGGCCGGCCAGCCAGTCCTAGTCTGCGGCCATGGACACGCAGCCCGCCTCCGCGGCCTCACTGAACGACCGCGCCGACTTCCAGGCCACCAGCGACCCCGCCGTCAGCGCCGCCGCCGAGCAGGGCGGCTTCAAGCTGCTCAGCTACCGCGAGCTCTACCAGCTGTGGGAGCGCCAGCAGTGGGCCACGCAGGACCTCGACTTCACGCAGGACCGCGTCGACTGGCACGAGCGCTTCGACGATCAGGAGCGCTTCCAGCGCCTGAGCGGGCTCAGCTCGTTCTTCATCGGCGAGCAGCGCGTCGCCGCCGAGCTCGGGCCGATCATGCGCGCCGCGCCCGACGAGGAGATGCGGATCTTCCTCTGCACGCAGATCGCCGACGAGGCGCGCCACGTCGCGTTCTTCGACCGCTTCTACTCCGAGGTCGGGATCTTCGAGACGCAGGACATCCACGAGCGCCTCGACGCGAGCTGGGAACACACCACGCAGCAGTTCGAGGTCCTGTTCGACGAGCTGCTCAAGCGGCGCACCGATCGTCTGGCGGTCGAGCCCCAGGACCTCGAGACGATGGTCGAGGCCGTGACGATCTACCACATGGTCGTCGAGGGCATGCTCGCCCTCACGGGGCAGCACTACATCATCGAGTACAACGAGCGGCAGGGGACGCTGCCGGGGTTCGTCGAGGGCTTCACGAACGTAGCGCGCGACGAGCACCGCCACGTCGCGTTCGGCGCGCGCTTCCTGCGCGAGATGGCGCAGCGCGAGCCGAAGTACCGCGAGGCGATCCAGCGCACGCTGATCGAGGTCGGCCCGGCGGCCGACGGCGTGCTCAAGCCCAAGTGGATGGAGGGTATGGCCGACGACGAGCCGACGCCCTTCGGCGTGACGATGAACGACACGCGCGCGTTCGCGATGACGGCGCTGAGCCGGCGGATGAAGGTCATCGGCCTGGCGTGATCGACTTCGACCACTTCGCGGCCGTCGACATGCGCGTCGGCCGCATCGTCGAGGTCGAAGACTTCCCGGAGGCGCGCAAGCCCGCGTGGAAGCTGCGCGTCGACTTCGGCCCCGAGATCGGGATCAAGCGCTCGAGCGCGCAGGTCAAGAACTACGCGCGCGAAGAGCTCGAGGGCCGGCTCGTCATCGGCGTCGTGAACTTCCCGCCGCGCCAGATCGGCCCGATGCGCTCCGAGGTGCTCGTGCTTGGCACGTACTCGGACGACGGCGTCCTGTTGCTGACGCCGGAGCCGAACGCCGCGCTCGGCGACCGCGTCGGCTGACGCTTCGGATGTCCGCCACGACTCGGCGGATCGCCCCACTGGGTGCACGGGCCCCGTCCGAGGACGCTTCGGGCCATGTCAACGCGCTCACGCCTCATCTCTCTCGCGGTCCTTGCCACCGCTGCGGCCGCGCCGGGAGCGGCGCAGGCTGCGACGACCTGCTCCTACAACAGCTTCAACCATCTCGCCACGGTCACGACCTTCGCCTCCGGCGACGTGGCGAGTGTCGCTCGCTCCGGCAGCGCCATCCAGGTCAACGGCGTCGCCTGTGGCGCGGCGACCGTCACCAACACGGACCTGATCGAGGTCAGCGACGCCTCGGGCGGCGACAGCACGCTCGCGCTCGACCTCTCGGGCGGGCCGCTGGCGCCGGGCTTCACGGCGCAGTTCGGCGATCCGTCGCCCACGATCAAGATCACCTACGACGGGAACGACGGCAACGACACGTTCGAGGTCTTCGGGTCGTCGCAGGACGACACGATCCATCTCGGCGCGAGCCACGTGAACCTCGATGTCGCCGCAGATCAGAACCACGCCGACGCCGACGTCGATCTGAGCGAGGTCGAGACCGCCGACATCAACGGCGGCGGTGGCAGCGACGTCATCGACGCGACCGCGCATCTCGACACGGGTGCGGCGTTCAGCGGCATGCTCTACCTCGAGGGCGCGCTCGGCGACGACACACTCACCAGCGGCTCCGGGCCCGGCGAGATCAGCGGCGGCGCCGGCAACGACACACTCAGCGTCGGCGGCGTCGGGCAGACGCTGATCAAGCCCGGCATCGGCGACGACGTCGCCACCGGTGAGTTGCTTGCTGCGGACGTCGTGGACTACGGCGACGCGCCCGCGGGCGTGCACGTGGACCTCAAGCGCATCAACGTCCAGGGCACGGGCGGCGCGGGCAACGATCAGCTCTCAGGCTTCCACAGGCTGAACGGCTCGCCGTACGACGACGTGCTCGCCGGCACGGAGGGCGCGGACGTGATCCAGGGCGGCGGCGGCAACGACGTGCTGATGGGGCGCAACGGCGACGACAAGCTCGTCGGTGGCGCCGGCGTCAACACCGTCAGCTACGCCGAGCCGTCCCCGGGTGCGAACACCGGCGTCACGGTCTCGCTCGCCACCCAGGGCGTCGCGCAGGACACGGGCACCGAGGGCAAGGACACGCTCTCCGGCATCTCCGGCGTGATCGGCAGCCCGTTCGCGGACACGATCACCGGCGACGGCGCGGCGAACACCATCGACGCCGGCGACGGGCCCGACACCCTGTTCGTGCGCGACGGGATCAGTGACCACGCCGATTGCGGCGCCGGGACCGACTCGGTGCAGAGCGACGTCGCCGGGCTGGACGTCCTCACCGGCTGCGAGCAGGTCGACTTCGCCCCGTCGGCCGATCCCGGGCAGCCCGGCGGCGGCCCGACGGGCCCGGGCGCGACGGCCGACACGACGCTCACGTTCCGCTTCACGGCGAAGACACGCCAGCGGCTTGGCAAGCACGGGATCGTCAAGGGCTCGCTGCTGTGCCCCGACGAGGCCTGCACCGGCGAGGTGTCGTCGAAGCTGACCATCGGGCGCATCGCGCGCCGGGCCGCGCACAAGACGACCCTCGTCGCCGCGGGCAGGGCGAAGGTCGTCGGGCTGAAGCTCAGCGCTCGTAACCTGCGCCGCGTGCGTGCCGCGCTGCGTCACGGCACGCGGGTGTCGCTCAAGATCACCGCGATCGCCCACGACGCGGCGGGCAACCGCCGCACCGTGACGCGGACGATTCGGCTGCGTCCCTAGGACGCAGGCGGCGGCGGCGACGACTGGTCCGGCGGCGGCGGAGGCTGCTGCTGCGGATCGGTCGTCGTCGGCGGGGGCGGCTCCTCCGATGTGGTGGTCGGGGGCGGCTGCTCCGAAGTCGTCGTGGGCGGCGGCGGAGCCGGTGTGGTGGTCGGCTCCGTCGTCGTCGTGATCGGCACTACGGCGGGCTTCTTGACCTGCTTGGCCGATCCAGCCTTCAGCTTGCGGTGGCGCGCCGCAGCCGGCGCGCTGGCGACGGGCTGCGCCACGCTCGACACGACGGTCGGCGCGGCGGCGACCGCGACGGGCGCGTGCTTGGCGGCTGCGACCGGCGCGCGCGTTGCCCGGCGGTTCTGTGCGTGGTCGACCTCGACGGCGCCCGCGCCGACGATCGCGACGGCGGCGAGCCCGGCGGCGGCCTTCGTGGCGACCGCGCCGACCCCCGCGGTCAGCGCGCTGCCGGCACCGGCTGCACCCGCAGCCGAGGCGCCTGCTGCGGCGGCGCCGCCGCCCGCGGCGCTGCTCGCGCCGGCGGTGGTGCCGACCTGGGCCAGCAGGAACTTCTTGAACATGATCAGCGGGCCGACCGGGAAGATCGCGGCGAGCGCCTTGTTGGTCTGGCGCAGGTGCGCCTTGAAGGCGGCGCAGCTGTCGCAGCTGCGCACGTGGCGGCGCGCCGGCGGGCTCAGGCGCCGCAGGCCCTCGGCGACCTCGCCGAGCTCCTCGCGCACCTGCTCGCAGTGAAGGGCGCGCGCCTCGGCGGCCTCGGCGAGCGAGACACGCGCGCGCACGAGCAGCGACTTCACCGACGGGACGGTGGTCTCCATCGCCTCGGAGATCTGGTCGTAGCTGAGCGCGTCGATCTCGCGCAGCAGCAGCGCCGTGCGCTGCGTCTCGGGCAGCGTCTTGACGTCCTCGAGCAGCTCGCGGATCGCCTCGCGGCCCTGGACGTACTCGACCGTGGTCTTGCCGTGGTCGGCGAAGTGCACGTCCATCGAGTCGACGCCGATCGCCTGCTGGCGGCGCAGATGGTTCAGCGAGCGGTTGCGCGCGATCCGGTACAGCCACGGGCGCACGTTGATCGCGCGCTCGTCGGCGAGCAGCGCGTTGAACGCGGCCGCGAAGACCTCCTGCAGCACGTCCTCGGCGTCCTCCTTGGAGGCGAGCATGTGCCGGCAGAAGGCGAGCAGGCGCGACTGGTAGCGGGCGACGAGCGCCTCATAGGCGGCCTGGTTGCCCTTGCGGGTCAGCGCGACGAGCCGCTCGTCGCTCTGCAGGCGCAGCAGCGGCGTCGGACCTCGTACGCCGAGGTGTGGATGTTCGAGTGTGGTGGCTTCCACGCGCGTGGGAGGACCGGAGCAGTACGGACCCTGTCCAGAAGAACCCCAGGGTAGCGCCGGAGTTGCTGCGATCCTGGCCCGGATGCCGGTCGATCGCGCCATGGTGAAAGCGCTGTTGCAGGCCGAATCGGAGCGCTTCGCCGCCGAGCATCGGGCGTCGCGGGCCCGTTTCGAGCAGGCACAGCGGTCGCTGCTCGGCGGTGTGCCGATGACCTGGATGGCGAAATGGGCGGGTGGGCATCCGCTCTTCGCCGCGCGCGCAGGCGGCGCGTGGATCGAGGACGTCGACGGCCGGCGCTACGTCGACTTCGCCCTGGGCGACACCGGCGCGATGGCGGGCCACTCGCCGGCGCCGGTGGTCGACGCCGTCGCGCGGCGGCTCGGCGAACTCGGCGGCGCGACCGTGATGCTGCCCACCGACGACGCCGCGTGGGTCGGCGACGAGCTGACGCGGCGCTTCGGCGTGCCGCTGTGGAGCTTCTCGCTCACGGCGACCGACGCGAACCGCTGGGCGCTGCGGCTGTGCCGCGCGATCACCGGGCGCCCGTACGTGCTCGTCTTCAGCCACTGCTACCACGGCACCGTCGACGAGACGTTCGTGACGCTCAACGGCGGCGGTCGCCCGCGCTCGCGCGCCGGCAACGTCGGCCCGGCGGTCGATCCGACGGTGACCACGCGCGTCTGCGAGTTCAACGACCTCGACGCGGTCGAGCGCCTGCTCGCCGACAAGCAGGTCGCCTGCGTCCTCACCGAGCCCGCCCTGACGAACATCGGGATCGTCCTGCCCGAGCCGGGGTTCCTCGACGGCGTTCGCGCCGCGTGCGACTGGACGGGCACGTTGCTCATCTGCGACGAGACGCACACGCTCAGCGCGGGCCCGGGCGGATGCACGGACGCGTGGGGGCTGACGCCCGACGTCGTCACGCTCGGCAAGTCGATCGCCGGCGGCCTGCCGATCGGCGCGTACGGCGTCAGCGCCGACGTGGGCGCCCGCATCGAGGCGCTCGAGGACGCCGACCACGCCGACCTGGTGGACGTCGGCGGCGTTGGCGGGACGCTCGCCGGCAACGCGCTCTCGCTCGCGGCAGCGCGCGCGACGCTCAGCGAAGTCCTGACGGCCGACGCCTTCGCGGGCATGACAGCGCTGTGCGACCGCTTCGTCGCCGGCGTGCACGGCGCCCTGTTCGATCACGACGTCCCGTGGTCGATCGTCCAGCTCGGGGCCCGCGCGGAGCTCGCGTTCGGGCCCGAGCCGCCGCGCAACGGCGGCGCGAGCGCGGCGCTCCACGACGCCGAGCTCGAGGACGCGCTGCACCTCTACCTCCTCAACCGCGGCGTCCTCATCACGCCGTTCCACAACATGGCGCTCATGTCGCCGGCGACGACGGAGGCCGACGTCGACCGCCACACCGAGGTCTTCGCCGAGCTGCTCGCGGCGATCACGGCGCCGTAGCCCGCAGCAGCTCGAGCGTCCCGAAGACGGTCCGCAGCCGGGCGGCGAGCTCGATCTCGCCGAAGCCGGCGCCGGCGATGAAGGTGTTGAGGCGGCCGGCGGCGTGGTCGCGCGTGCCCTCGCGGCCGTCGATCAGCTGCACGGCGGCGAAGCCCGCGGCCGCCAGCGGATCGCTCGGGCGTCCCCAGTCGGCGATGTGGAGGTGCCGGCCGGGCGCCAGTACCCGCCGCGCATCGGACAGCGCGGCGCGCTTGCCGTCCGGCGGGAGGTGGTGCAGGAGCAGCGAGCAGATGACCGCGGCTGCGCCCGCGTCGGCGAGCGGCAGGGCGGTCGCGTCGCCCTCGCGCAGCTCCACGCGCTCGGCTCCTGGCTTCGCCCGTGCGAGCTCCAGGACCTCGGGGTCGCCGTCGACGCCGATGACCGTGACGTCGGGTCGTCGCGCGGCGAGGTCGATCGCCTGCGTCGCGGTGCCGCAGCCGACGTCGACCACGACGTCGCCGCGACGCAACGGCTCGAGCACGGCCTGCGCGAGCCGCGGGCGCCACGCGCCCTCGCGCATCGTCAGCGCCATAAGCCGGTCGTAGAGCGGGGTCAGCGCCCTCAGCCCGAGGGCGGGCACGTAGCGCTCAGTGTGCGTGGGCATGTTCGAATGTCGCCTTGCAGTGGTCCGAGCAGAAGTAGTACGTCCTGCCGCCGTACTCGGCGGTCTTCGCCCTGCCCTTGTCGACCGACATCCCGCACACGGGGTCTGTCGCGCCGCCGCGCACGGTCAGCCACATCAGCGATGCGAAGATCGCGAGCCCGAAGAGGTTGAGCACGAGCTTGTAGTTCACCTCGATCGAGCCGAACACGTCATCGGTGGACGGCCGCGTGTCAGGGATCAGGCCGAGCGCGCTGAACAGCAGGTCGATCAGGATCGCCGCGATCACCATCGTCACGTACATCAGCCCGGTGATCCGCAGCGCGAAGCGCGTGCCGTAGTACTTGCGGTAGGCGAGGATGATCGGCAGCACGATCAGGTCGGCGAAGATGAACGCCATCACGCCGGAGAAGCTGATGCCGCCCGACCACAGCACGGCCGCGAGCGGCACGTTGCCGACCGAGCAGACGAAGCTCAGCACCGCGATGACCGGTCCGATGAGCGCGCCCCAGATCACCTGGACCGCGCTCGACGAGCTCTCGAGGAACAGGCCGTTGAAGAAGTCGTCGCCCAGGAGCGCGATGAATCCGGCCAGCACGAAGCCGATCGAGATCTCCTTGTAGAGCATCTTCCAGTCGCCGCGGAAGTTGTGGGCGACGTCGGTCCACGCCTGCAGCGACGTCAGCCGCTGCCGCCAGGGCAGCTCCGACCCGACGGCGTTGTGGATGTGGCCGGCCTGGGCGTGGACCGCGTGTTCGCGCGCCTCCGTTTCCAGCTCGCGCGAGACGAACACGCGCAGCAGCGTCCACATCAGGACGATCATCACGATCCCGCCGAGGTACTCGGCGAGCGTGAACTGCCAGCCGATCAGCACCCACAGCACGAGCCCGAGCTCCCACACCAGGTTGGTCGATGCGAACTGGAACGCGAGCGCGCTCGCGGCCGACGCGCCCTTCTGGAACAAGCTCTTGGCGATCGCGATCGCCGCGTAGGAGCACGACGAGGACGCCGCCCCGAGGCCGGTCGCCCGCGCGATCGCCCCGGCCTGCTCGCCGGCGAGGCTGTGCTCGATCCGCTCGCGCGGCACCCAGGCCTGCACGATGGCCGAGATCGCGAAGCCGAGCACCAGCGCCCACCAGACCTGCCACGCCATCAGCACGGCGTTCCAGAGGCCGTCGCCGAGCTTGGAGATCACGTCAGCCATCGTGGCTCGATCATACCCCTAAGGGGTATATCAGCAACGCGGCCGCGGATCAGGTGTAGATCTGATCGGTCGATGCGTCGAACGTTCGGGCTGCTCATCATGATCTGCGCTGTCGCTCTCGCGGGATGCGGTTCGGACGCTGGGCAGCCCGGAGCCCGGCGTGTGGCGCCGGGGTGGGCCGTCCGGCGCGTCGCCGCCTTCGAACTGGCCGACGTCCTCCACGAGGGCGGATCGACGACCTTCGTCTATGGGAGCTGCAAGCCCAGTTCCGACGGTGGGTGCTCGCCGCCGCTCGAGATCCAGCTCTTCTCGATCTGCGATCGCAACGCGCTGTTGCTCGACGTCAGACCAAGCGCGCGCTTCAGCGCACGTGGCGTCGACGTCCTCGATTACGGCGAAGGCAGGTTCGAGCTCGCGACCGGGAGCTCGGACGTCGTGGTGTGGGCCAAGGAGAAGCTTGCGCGACAGGCGATCGCCGCGCTTCGACCGGATCAGGCGAGACTCCCGCCGCCGCGCTACCCGCGTTCCTACCTCGGCCGGCTCCGAGAGGTGCACGACACGTACGTGCGAACCCACACCCTGCGCGCGGTCCGGGCCGAGCTTGGCATCTCGAGGTCGGCCGCGCGGTTCGAGCTCGGTCTCGCGCTCCGCGTCGGCGCCGACCACCTGCGGTCCGCACCCATCGGCTGCCCGAGATAGCCTGCGGCGCCGTGTCCTACTTCCAGGCCATCGTCATCGCTGTTGTCCAAGGTGTCACCGAGCTGTTCCCGGTGTCGAGCCTCGGGCACTCCGTCCTCGTGCCGGCCTGGATCGGCGGCAGCTGGCAGACGCTCGTCACGCAGTCGTCGCAGTCCAGCAGCGAGACGTCGTTCTACCTCGCGTACATCGTCGCGCTGCACGTCGCGACCGCGCTCGCGCTGCTCGTGTTCTTCCGCGACGACTGGATCCGGATCATCCGCGGCTTCTTCCGCACGCTCGGCGACGTGGTCAGCACACGGCGCCTGCCCGAGGACGACAACGATGCGCGCCTTGCGTGGCTCATCATCATCGCCACCATCCCGGTTGGGATCACCGGCCTCGCCCTCGAGCACGTCTTCCGCACGATCTTTGCCAAGCCGGTCGCGGCGAGCATCTTCCTCACGGTCAACGGCCTGATCCTGTTCGCGGGCGAGCGCTTTCGCCGGCGGGCCTCGGTCGAGGCGGACGCCGTTGTCGCGGCGCAGGCTCACGGCGGCGCGCGCACGCAGGAGGACATCGCGATCGCCACCGCGTCAGACGTGCGG
>VAYD01000463.1 GCA_005883905.1 Actinomycetota bacterium | reverse complement strand
GGTTCATGCGCGAGACGACGACGCCGGGGATCTCGTCCTCCTCGACCTCGTGGTCGACGCGGGCGAAGGTGATCGTGAACTCGTAGTCGGAGTGGCTGACGTTCGCGAAGTTCGCGTAATGGCCAGCCATGTCCTCGGGCGAGAAGTGGATGTTGATGTGGCGCTCCGCGCCCTCCTCGTCACTCATCGGGCCTAGTATCGCGAACCGTGAAGCTGATCGTGGTGGCCGTCGGCCGGCTGCGGCCTCCGTACGCGGACGACGTCCAGCACTACCAGAAGCTGCTCGCCGGTCATGCGAAGCTCGAGCTGGCCGAATGCCGCGAGGACGAGCAGGTCGCCAGGCGCATCCCCAAGCGCGCGCACGTCACGCTTCTGAGCGCCGACGGCACCCAGTACGACTCGGAGGGATTCGCCCGCGTGCTGGAGCAACGGCGCATGTCCGGCATGGACTGGTGCTTCGTCATCGGCGGTCCGTTCGGTCTGCAGCTGGAGAACCCGGACAGCCGCCTGTCGTTCGGCGCGATGACGCTGCCCCACCAGCTCGCGCGTGTCGTGCTGCTCGAGCAGCTCTACCGGGCGCACAAGATCATCGCCCGCGAGCCCTACCACTACTGATGACCCGAACGCGCGAGCTGCAGCGCCTCGCTCAGCGCCTGGTCCGGCTCGGAATCGTCGTGGTCGGGGTCGTGCTCGCCGGCACGATCGCGTTCGCCATCAGCGAGGACCTGAGCCTGTGGGAGGGCTTTCGCTGGTCGCTGGACGTCGTCGCGACCGTGGGCTCGGCGGCGCATCCGCAGACCACGGCCGGGGAGATCACCAGCACGCTTCTGATCGTCCTGGGCGTCGGTACGCTCTTTTATGCCCTGGTGACGGTCACCGAGTTCTTCGTCTCAGGGCACCTCGCCGAGTTGCTCCAGGAACGCCGCGCGCAGCGCATGATCGACGCCACCTCCGACCACTTCATCATCTGCGGCTACGGCCGCGTGGGCCGGCAGGTGGCGCGCGACCTCAGGGCGGCCGGCGCGCGGTACGTGGTGATCGACCCCGATCCGGACAACCTCGAGAAGGCCAGCGGCATCGGCGTGCGCGTGATCGAGGGCCAGGCCAGCGACGACGAGTCGCTGCGCCGCGCCGGCGTCGAGCGCGCCCGCGCGGTGGTGGCGTGCGTGGACTCCGACGCCGAGAACATCTTCATCACGCTGACCGTACGCGAGCTCAACCCGAGCGCCGCGATCGTGGCCCGCGCCTCGCGCGAGGACTCCGAGGCGAAGCTGCGGCGCGCCGGCGCCGACCGCGTCATCTCGCCGTACAAGTCCTCGGGTTCGGAGATGGCGCGCCTGGCGCTGCACCCGCAGATCTCGGGCGCAGTCGAGGTCGACGCCGGCCACCGCTTCGAGGAGATCGAGGTGGTGGACGGTTGTAGCGGCGCCGGCAAGACGATCGGCGACGTGCGCGGCGGCGCGTTCATCGTCGGGATCCGCCGCCCCGACGGCTCGTTCCAGGCGCAGCCGCCGGCCGAGACGGTGCTCGAGTCCGGCGACGTGCACGATGGAGCGCCTCGAGATCCTGTTCGATCCGGAACGCTCATGACCGGCCCGATCGAGGATCTGCGCGCCGCGGTCGCCGCGGCGGCTTCGGAGATCGGCGAGGCCTCCAGCGCGCCGACGCTCGAGCGCCCGCGGCAGGCCGGCCACGGCGACTTCTCCACCAACGCGGCGATGCTGCTCGCCAAGAGCGCCGGCGCGCCGCCGCGTGACATCGCCGAGCGGCTCGCGGCGTCGTTGGACGTGCGCCTGGGGGACGACCTGGCTTCCTACGAGGTCGCGGGCCCGGGCTTCCTGAACCTGGTGTTGAGCGACGGCTGGCACCGCCGCGCGATCGCCCACGCGCTCGCGCCCGGCTTCGGCGGCGACGGCGCGCAGCAGCTCGAGAAGGTCAACGTCGAGTTCGTCTCGGCGAATCCGACCGGCCCGCTGCACGTCGGTCATGCTCGCAATGGCGCCTACGGCGACGCGCTCGCTCGCCTGCTCGAATTCCACGGCCAAGACGTCACGCGCGAGTTCTACGTCAACGACTACGGCTCGCAGGTCGTGCGCTTCGCCGAGTCGCTGCGTGCCCGCGCCCGCGGCGAGGCGGTCCCGGAGGGCGGCTACAAGGGCGACTACGTCGCCGAGGTCGCCGAGCAGATCCCCGGCGCGGCGGAGCTCGAGCTCGACGAGCTCGGGCGCCGCGGCGTGGCGGTCATGCTCGAGCGCTCGAAGGAGTCGCTGCTCGCGTTCGGCGTCGATTTCGACATCTGGTTCAGCGAGGCGACGCTGCACCCCGATGGCGTCGCGCACGGCTTCGACCGGCTCGGGGAGATGGGCGAGACCTACCGCGCCGAGGGCGCCCTGTGGGTGAAGACATCCGAGCACGGGGACGACAAGGATCGCGTCATCGAGCGCTCCAACGGCGAGCACACGTACTTCGCGTCGGACATCGCGTACCACGTCAACAAGCGCGAGCGCGGCTTCGACCGGCTGATCGACGTCTGGGGCGCCGACCACCATGGCTATGTCCAGCGCGTCAAGGCGATGTTCGAGGCGCTCGGCGGTGACCGCGACAAGCTCGAGCTGATCATCATGCAGTTCGTCCACCTGGTGGAGCGCGGCGAGCGGGCGCAGATGTCCAAGCGCTCGGGCGAGTTCGTCAGCCTCGACGAGCTGGTCGCCGAGATCGGCGTCGACGCGGCGCGCTGGTTCCTGCTGGCCCGCTCGCACGACACGACGATCGACCTCGACCTCGATCTGGCCCGCGAGCAGAGCGCCGAGAACCCCGTGTACTACGTGCAATACGCGCACGCGCGGATCGAGTCGGTCAAGCGCAAGGCGGGGCCGGACGCGAACCGCACGACGGACGGCGCCGGCGACCTGCATCCGTCCGAGCGCGCCCTCATCCAGAAGCTGCTCACGTTCCCTGCCGAGGTGCAGGAGGCGACCGACCGCCGCGCCCCGCACCGCATCGCCGCCTACGCGCTCGAGCTGGCCCAGTCCTTCACGGCCTTCTATCGCGACTGCCAGATCGTCGGCTCCGACCAGCAGGCGTTCCGCCTGGCACTCAGCGACGCCGCGCAGGCGGTCCTGGCGCGCGCGCTCGATCTCCTCGGCGTCTCCGCGCCGCAGGAGATGTGACGCGTAGGTCCGCGCTCGGCGATGTAAGGCGTCAGCCCCCGTAGTTGCACCCTGCAATAAAGGGGACAGACCCCTCAGTTGCAGGCTGCGGGAAAAGGGACTGGCCCCTGGGTTGCGGGGAGATAAAACGTCCATCGTTAGGGGCCATAGGCCCCAATGAAGGACGTTTTTGCGCTGTTGACCGGTGCTGGCCCTACAGCGACTTGAAGAAGTCCAGGTGCAGCGTGTTGAGCCCGTCCTGGGCGCGCGCGTTGAGCCAGCTGTACTGGTTCGTCAGCAGCAGGACGCCCATGACGATCAGGATGACCCCGCTGATGACCGTGAGCGCGACGTAGCGGTCGCGCATCCAGCGGAAGGCCTCGGTCGCGCGGTCGAACGCCAGTGCGCAGAGCAGGAACGGGATCGCCAGGCCCAGCGAGTAGCAGAGCAGCAGCACGCCGCCGTGGTAGACGGAGTCCTGGTTGGCCGCGGCGGTGAGGATCGCGCTCAGGGTCGCGCCGGCGCACGGCGTCCAGGCGATCGCGAAGGCCAGCCCGGCGACGATCGGGCCGCCTGTGCCGGCGCGGCGCATCAGCGCCTCCGGGCGCCACTCCTTGTTCAGGGCGGGGATGAACGGCGTCAGCACGAAGAACGCGCCGAGCGCGATGATCAGCACGCCGCTGATCCGGTT
>VAYD01000067.1 GCA_005883905.1 Actinomycetota bacterium | reverse complement strand
GGATCAGCAGGACGAGCAGGACGGCGAGGCGCAGCGGGGACATCCGGGTCAAGTATCGGCCCCCACCCGACCGGCCTCCAGCAGCGCCGACGCCGCGCTGACATCGACCGGGCGCGAGAACAGGTAGCCCTGACCGAAGCGGCAGCCGAGCCGCCGCAGGACATCGAGATGCTCGGTGGTCTCCAGGCCCTCGGCGACGACCTCGAGGTCCAGGGCACGCGCCATCCGCAGGATCGCGTCGACGATCGCGCCGCTGCCGTTGGAGCCGCTCAGCGCGGCGACGAACGAGCGGTCGATCTTCAACCCCGACAGCGGGAAGTGCTGCAGGTAGCTCAGCGACGAATATCCCGTGCCGAAGTCGTCGAGGATCAGCGAGATGCCGAGCTCCTTGAGGCGCGCCAGCGTCTCGCCGGGCGAGTGGACGCGCTCCAGCAGCGAGCTCTCGGTCAGCTCGAGCACGAGGGTCGCAGGGTCGGCGCCGCTGACGCGCAGCACGTGCGCGACGGAGTCGACGAGGTTCGGGTCGGCCACCTGGCGGGCCGACAGGTTCACGTGAATCGGGACCGGCCCGTACAGCGCGCTCCACTGCGCGGCCTGACGGCATGCCGCCTCGAGCACGACACGGCCGAGTGCGACGATCATCCCGCTCTCCTCGGCCACCGGCACGAACTGCGCCGGCGACAGCAGGCCGCGCTCCGGATGCTCCCAGCGCACCAGCGCCTCGAACGCGCGGATGCGCCCGTCGCCGAGGGCGACGATCGGCTGGTAGACGACCCGCAGCTCGTCGCGCTCGAGCGCGCGCCGCAGGTCGCCCTCCGTCTGCAGGCGCCCGATCGCCCGCGCGCGCATCCCGGTGTCGAACAGCTCCACGCGCGAGCGCCCGCGCTCCTTCGCGCGGTACATCGCGGCGTCGGCGTCGCGCAGCAGCTCCTCCGGGTTGTCCTGCGCGCCCTCGCGCAGCACCACGCCGATCGACGCCGACGCCGTGTGGACGTCGTCGCCCTCCAGCGAGAACGGCTCGGAGAACACGCGCGCGAGCCGCCCGGCGATCCGCAGCGCCATCGGCTCGTCGGTCACGTCCTCGCACAGCACGACGAACTCGTCGCCGCCGAAGCGCCCGACGGTGTCGGCCGGCCGGACCGCATCGCTGAGCCGGGCGGCGAGCTGGCGCAGCAGGTTGTCGCCGGCGCGATGCCCGAGCGAGTCGTTGACGACCTTGAAGTTGTCCACGTCGAGGAACAACACGGCGACCGAGCCCTCGCTGCGGTCCGCGCGCGCCAGCGCATGCGCGATGCGGTCGAGCACCAGCGTGCGGTTCGGCAGCCCGGTGAGCGGGTCGTGCAGCCCGCGGCGCCGCGCGTCCTCCTCGGTGCGCACGCGATCGATCGCGTCGGCCAGGACGTTGGCCAGCGCCTGCAGGAAGTCCACGTCGTCCGCGCTGAACGCGCGCCGCTGGCGGCTGTAGGCGCCGAGGATGCCGAACGGCTTGCCGCGCCCCTGCACGATCACGGACGCGCCGCTGGCGGCGCTGTGCTCGCGCAGCAGGTTGCCGGCCTGGAAGCGGCGCTCGCCTTCGAAGTCCTCGACGATCACCGGCTCCTTGGCGAGCATCGTGAACCCGGCCTGCGAGTCGGACCAGTCCGCGGGCACGGTGATGTTGCGCACGAGCCCTTCGCGGAAGCCGATGCCCGCCTTCAGCAGGAACGAGCGCTCGTCGTCGGTGAGCTCGAGCACGGCGGCGAACTCGACGCCGAGCACGTGCGCGACGACCTCCATCGCGTGGTCGAGCAGGCCCTCGAGCGGCCCGCCCTCGAGCGCCCGCTCGCCGAGCGCGGCGACCGCGGCCTGCTCGGCGGCGCGCTTCTCCAGGCGCTGCTCGACCGTCTTGCGCTCGGTCAGGTCCTGCACGACGGCGACCGTGCCCAGGTACTGTCCGCCGGCGTCGCGGATCGGCGCGATGCGCGCGTGCCCGGGGAACGCGCCGCCGTCCTTGCGGCGCAGCAGCGACTCGCCCTCCCACCCGCGCTCGGGCACGGCTGCGCGCACCTCGGCGAGCAGGGCTTCCTGGCCCGGCGCGGCGAGGAGGCCGAGCAAGCGCGTCCCGACGACCTCCTCCCGGCGGTATCCGAAGAGGCGCTCTGCCGCCGGGTTGAACTCGGTGCAGCGCCCGTCGTTGTCGACCGCCACGACCGCGGTGTCGATCTGCTCCAGCAGGCCGGCCTGGAAGCGGATGCGCTCGTCGGCGCGCTGATGCTCGGCGAGCTGGCGATCGAGCGCCCCGAACAGGCGCGCGTTGTCGAACATGAGCGCCGCGCGGTCGGCGAGCCGGACGACGGTCTCGGCGTCGCCCTCGGTGAACGCGTCGGACTCGCGCTCGCGCGAGACGAGCATGACGCCGACCACACGGCCGCGCGCGTTCATCGGCGCGGCGATCAACGAGTGCACGCCGTAGCGCTCGAGGTACGGGCGCAGCGGCTCGGCGATGAAGTCCGCGTCGGGCGGGAGGACCGGGACGAACGTGGCGCGGCCGGTTTCGGCGACCTTGCCGCTGACGCCATCGCCGACGCGTTGCGCAGCGCGCTCGAGGCTCTCCCGCGCGAAGTCGCGGCGATCGGACTCGCCGTGGCCGTACGCGGCCGGCTCGAGCGTCGCGCCGTCGTCGGAGATCAGGCGGATCAGGCAGCCGTCACCGACCAGCTCCGCGCAGCGCGCAGCGGTGAGGTCGAGCACGGCCTGGGGGTCCAGTGAGACCTCGGCCAGCTCGTCGAAGACGTCGGCGAGCGTGCGCGGCGGGATCACAACGAGAGCATCGGCGTCCCCGGGCGCCGTCTTGAGGTCAGCGTCGCCACAATTGCGCGCGTGCGCGACGCCCTGCACCCATCCCGCGGCACCGTGATCGGGCTCGACGAGGTCGAGCTGCGCGCCAGCCGCTCGTCCGGCCCCGGCGGCCAGCACGCGAACGTCACCGCGTCGCGGATCGAGGCGACGTTCGACGTGGCCGCGTCGCAGTCGCTGAGCGACGAGCAGAAGGCGCGGATCGTCGCTCGCTGCGGGCCGGTCGTGCGCGCCGTCGCCCAGGACGCGCGCTCACAGGCGCGCAACCGCGAGCTCGCGCTCGAACGGCTCGAGGAGCGCCTGGCGCGGGCGCTGCACGTGCGCAAGGCACGACATGCGACACGACCCACCAGCGCCTCGAAGGTGCGTCGGCTCGAAACCAAGCGCAGGCGCGCGCAGACCAAGCGCGACCGCCGCCGGCCCGACGAGGGCTGAGCGATCCGTGCAACCGGCGCTGTTCGCGGCATCCGTGCCACGGGCAAACGGTACACCGCTCAGACCTTCATCGGCACAAAATCGGTGCGCTACGCAGCCATGCCCTGGCGCTCGGCGCCGTCGCGCACGAGCGCCACGGCCTCCGCGGGCTCGTCCGTCGTCTGCAGCAGGTCGAGGTCGGTCGGCTTGATCATCCGCTCGCCGGCGAGCCGCTCGCGCATCCACTCGATCAGGCCGGACCAGAACTCCGTGCCGATCAGGACGACCGGGAAGTCGCGGATCTTGTGCGTCTGGATGAGCACGAGCGCCTCGAACAGCTCGTCGAGCGTGCCGAACCCGCCCGGGAACACGACGAACGCCGACGCGTAGCGGACGAACATCAGCTTGCGCGTGAAGAAGTAGTGGAACGTGAGCTCGACGTCCTGGTAGGGATTGGGCGCCTGCTCGAAGGGCAGCTCGATGTTCAGCCCGACCGAGCTTGCGCCGCGGTTGGCGGCCTCCATGAGGCCCGGGCCGCCGCCCGTGATCACCGTGAACCCCGCCTGCGCCAGCAGCCGTCCCGTCGTGCGCGCCTGCGCGTAGCGCGGGTCGGTCTCGGCCACGCGCGCCGAGCCGAAGCACGAGACGCCGCAGACGCCCGACAGCGCCTCGAACCCGCGCTCGAGCTCGCGCGAGATGCGCTCGATCCGCTGCGGTTCGGTCAGCTCGGTTTTGACCGCCGAGCGCTCGGCGCCGAGGATCTCCTCGTCGGGACTCTCAGGGCGATAGGGGTCCCTCACCCACCTGAGGCTAGCGCCAGCGCGTCGCGTGCCTCCAGCCGGTAGGTGAGGTTGTCCTTGACCCACAGGAGCGTCGGCTGCGACAGGCGGGGGCCGCCGCCGTAGAGGAAGTCGACGACGTGCACGTCCGGGACGTACAGCCCGGGTGCGCCGTTGACGCGCACGCGGCGCAGCTTCGTCGTCGTGTAGACGAGCTTGTCGAGGATCCCGCTGCCCTCGCGAAAGACGGTCAGCACCGCGCGCGGCTTGCCTTCGCGCAGGTACAGAAGGTTGATCGTGTCCTCGCGCATGGGCAGGATGCGCTCGGCCTCGGCCAGCCTGACCGGGGTGCCGAGCGCCAGCCGCGGCGCCTTGTCGACCGGCGGCAGCGTGTCGACACGCGTGATCGTCGCGCCGCCGAAGTGGATGACGCCGGTGGCAGCCAGCGCGCCTGCCGCAAGCGCGAGCACGGCCAGTGCGACGACCAGGATCAGCCGCCGCGACGGGCGGCGAGAGCGGGCGCGCGGCGCGCGCGGCTCGCGGCGCGAACGCCGGCGTGGCGGGCCACTCGATCTCGGCGCCGAGCAGCTCGAGCTCGTGGATCACGTCGCTCACGGCGCCTCCCCCAGCTCGGCGCGCAGCCGCACCAGCGCGCGCGATGTCCGCGACTTGACGGTCCCGCGGCGGATGCCGAGCGCCGCGGCGGTCTCCTCCTCGCCGAGGCCGAGGAGGTGCCGGCAGCCGAGCACCGCGCGGTCGTCGTCGCTCAGGCGCTCCAGCGCGGCGAGCAGCTCGTCGCGGCGCTCCGTGCGCAGGACGGCGGCCTCCAGCGGTGAAGCCGCACCAGCCGAAGGCCGCCGCTCTGCGGCCGCCCGCAGCACGAGCGCCTCGCGCCGGCCGGCCGAGCGCCGGCGGTTGCGCGCCTCGTTGGCGACGATCGCCAGCAGCCACGGGCGAAACGGCGCACCCTCGCGGAACCTGCCAAGGGCGCGCCACGCCTTCACGAACGCCTCCTGCGCCGCGTCCTCCGCGTCGGCGGCGGACCCGCTGACCAGCCAGGCGGTGCGGAAGGCGATGTCCTGATGTGCGCGCACGAGCTGGTCGTAGGCGTCGCCGTCGCCGCGACGGGCGCGTGCGACGAGATCCGCCTCAGAGGTCAGTGGCCGGCTCACCACCGGCCTAGATACACCCGCCGGCGGCGGCGGGTTCCCTCAGGGCCGCCCCTACAGGCCGTCGGGGTGACGCACGACGTACCCGCTGCTCGAGCGGGTGTCGGTGTGCCAACGCGTGCCGTCGGCCGACAGGCCGCTCGTGTCGAACCGCAGGCCGGCGACGTACATGTACACGTGGCCGCCGTTGGCATAGATCGTCACCCACTGGCCGGCGCCCGCGGCGCCCCAGCTCTCGAACTGGCCCGAGGTCAGCTGCGTGTTGAGCAGGCCCGCGCCGTGCAGCGCGTAGGAGACCGAGCCCGAGCAGTCGTAGCCGCTGTCGTCCCAGCGGCCGTGGCCGCCGCCGTAGCGGTAGGGCTTGTGGGCGATCGCGTTGCCCGCGGCGATGATGTCCTTCACCTGCTGTGGCGCGCTCGCAGGCGCGATCGCGAGGCCGCTGCCGTCGATCTGCGCGCGGTCGCCGGGGGCGAGCCTCGTCGGCTGCGTGGCGACCGTCGGGTCGTCGCCGCCCTCGACCTCCTGGCGCAGGGTGGCGATGTCGCCCGCGTCGACGACCCCGTCGACGGTGCGGTCGTTCGAGCGCTCCCACGCGCGCACCGAGCGCTGCGTCCCGGTGCCGAACTGGCCGTCGACCGAGGTGTGAATGCGGTCGCGGCGCAGGAAGTCCTGGAGGATCTTGACGTCGTGCCCGCTCATCCCCTCGCGGAGCGGGATGCGGTCGCCGAGGTGGCTGGACCGCGTGCTGGAGCCGTATCCGAACGCGCCCGAACTGCCGCGGATCGACTTGCCGCCGACCGAGTGGCGCAGGCGTCGCTGGGTGCCGTCGTCGGCGACGCCGGTCATCCTCAGGTTCGCAGCCCGCTGGAAGCGCTTGACGGCGGTCACCGTCGCCGGTCCGTACTGGCCGTCGGCTGCGACGCTGATGCCTGCGGCCTTCAGCTCACGCTGGAGTTCCTTGACGGCTGCGCCATGTGCGCCGTTGCTGAGCGTCTGGGCGCCCGCGGCGGACGGCATGGCAAGGATGAACAGGGCTGAGGCCCATATTGCGGCACGGCGGCAACGATGTCGCACTTCGACAGCTAGTCCCTTCTCTTTCGCGCGCCTACGGGGTTAGCTGTCGGGCTCGGGCGGAAAGAGTCGCCCTACGCCGCTCTATGGCGGTGATTCGCCCCAGGCCTGACGGAACAGGCCACTGGGTCCCCCGTTCCCCGCCGTCGTGCGGCAGGGACTCGGCTGGTCAATGCGCGGAAACTGTAGCGCAGTTACCCAGACGGAAGATTCATAACCCTGCGCAGGCGAATCTTTAAGCCGTCGCCGCCGCGCCGCATCACGTAGTCGTGGTTCCACTCGAAGATCGGCCCTGCGATCGGGGCCAGCGCGTTCATCCAGGCCTTCGTCGTGCGGACGCTCCACTCGTACGTGACGGCGGTCAGACCGTTGGTATGAAACAGTCGCCAGCGGCCCGTCCCGGTCAGCTCACCCACGGCGTGACCCTCCATCAGATAGGGCTTCTCGACACGGGTGACGGTGGTGACGAATGAGAGGTCGTAGGGCAGGAACGAGCGCCACGAGATCGTGAAGACCTTGCCCAGGCCGTCGCCCCCGCCGGGCTCGAGCTCGCGGGCGTCGGTGACGCCCTTCCACCACTGCGGCCACGCAGCGACGTCGAAGAGCTCGTCCCAGACGCGCTCGATCGGCGCGTCGACGAGCCAGGCCGTCAGGAACTCGTAGTGAGCCACGCGTGCACCATGGCGGCCGCGACCTCCGCCCGCGAGCGGAGCGAGTCGCGCAGGATGTACTCGTGCGGCGCGTGGGCGCCGCCGCCGCGCGGGCCGAGGCCGTCGACCGTGATCGAGATCGAGGCGGCGAAGTGGCTCGCGTCGCTGGCGCCGCCGCGGCCGGCCGGCACCACCGCGCGCCCGAGCGCCTCGCCCGTGCGCGCGAGCAGGCCGGCGGTTGCCTCGCGCGAGTCCATGCCGGGCCAGACGCGCACCAGCTCGCTTTCCATCCGCGCGCCGCGCAGCTCGGCGGGGATGCCGGCGCACACGGCATCGAAGGCGCGGTGGTCGTCGGCGCGCAGGTCGCTGACCAGCTCGCCCTCCCCCGGCACGACGTTGAACGCATCGCCGGAGCGGATCACGGTCGGCACCGCGGTGAGTCGCTGGTCTCCGTCCGGCGCATGCCGGGCCGCGACGAGCTGCGCGGCCTCGGCGAGCGCCAGCAGCGCGTTGATGCCGCGATCGGGCGCGCTGCCCGAATGCGCCTGGCGCCCGTGCGCGCGCACGCGCAGGGTGCCCGCGGCCTTGCGCTTGACCACCACGGCGTCCTCGCCCGACTCGGTGACCTGGCCCGCCTCGAAGCACAGGCACGCGTCGAAGCCGTCGAACCTCGCCACGTGGGTGAACGGCGCCGTGCGCCACTCCTCGTCGCAGACGAGCAGCAGGGCGGCCTCGGCGAACTCGCTCGTCCGCGCAGCAAGCGCGCGCAGCGCGCCGAGCGCCAGCACGAGGCCGCCTTTCATGTCGACGGTGCCCGAGCCGGTCAGCCGGTCGCCCTCGACGGCGAGCGGGCGGTGCGCACGATGCGGGATGACCGTGTCGACGTGTCCGACCAGCAGTAGGCGGCCCTGACCGGTCCCGGTCAGCCGCAGGATCAGGTCGGGCGCATGCTCGGGCGACGAGCACGCAACGCGCTCGGACCGCGCCTCCTCCGGGGCGAGCGCCTCGGCCACCGCCATCGACTCCTCCGCCCCCGCGACGTCACCCGACGGCGACGAGACACCGACGAGCGAGCGCAGCTCGCGCTCCGCCCGCGCGGCGATGCTCCCGGCGACCTCATCCACCCACGCGTCGATACCCGTAGCCTTTCATGACATGAGCGGCATCGACATCGGCGACCAGGCATCAGACTTCACCCTCGAGGGCACCGACGGGCCCTTCACGCTGTCCGAGCACCGCGGCGAGATCGTCGTCCTGCTCTTCTATCCGGGCGACGAGACGCCGGTCTGCACGAAGCAGTTCTGCTCGTACCGCGACACCGGCCTCGAAGACCTCGGCGCGACGGTCGTCGGGATCTCCGCGCAGGACCTCAAGTCGCATAAGCGCTTCACCGAGCACCACGGGCTGACCGTGCCGCTGCTCGCCGACGAGAACAAGAAGGTCGCCAAGAAGTACGGCGTCGCGGTGCCGATGGTCGGCACCCGCCGCGCGGTCTTCGTCATCGACGACGAGGGCATCGTGCGCTTCAAGCACGTGCACATGCTCGGGCTCGACTACATGGACGCCGACGAGCTGCGCTCGGCCGTCGAAAAGGCGACCGTGCGCGCCAAGAGCTGAACCAGCGCCGCGCGCCGGGTTTGCCTTGAGCCCCCGGCGGACACCCTTCGATCGTGCCCAGTGGCACCTCGGAGGGGAGCATCCTTCGCGTCGATGGCCTGTCGGTGCGGTTCGGTGGGCTGTCGGCTCTTCACGAGGTTTCGATCTCGGTGCCCGCCCACACCGTGGCCGGGGTCATCGGCCCCAACGGTGCAGGCAAGACGACGCTGTTCAACGTCGTCTGTGGGTTCGTCCGCGCCGAGGCCGGCTCGGTCCACCTGCGCGACCAGCGGCTCGACCGCGTGCGCCCGCACCAGCTCGCGGCGCTCGGCATCGCCCGCACGATCCAGGGTGTCCGCCTGTTCCCGCGGCTGACCGCGCTGGAGAACGTGATGGTCGGCGCCGACCATCGGCATCGCCCGGGGTTCCTCAGCGCGCTGCTCGGGCTGCCGCGCTCCGACCGGACAGAGCGCGCCGCTCGGCACGACGCGCTCGAGGCGCTCGAGGCGCTGGACGTGGCCGACGCGGCGCAGCGCACCGCCGCGGACCTCTCCTACGGCGTGCAGAAGCGCGTCGCATTGGCGCGCGCGCTGGTCTCGCGGCCCAGTCTGTTGTTGCTCGACGAGCCGGCCGGCGGCCTCGGAGCTGATGACGTCGCGCAGCTGGGCGAGTTGATCCGCGGCCTGCGCGACCGCATGGCGGTGGTGCTCGTCGAGCACCGCATGGATCTCGTGATGAGCGCCTGCGACCGCGTGGCCGTGCTCGACGCAGGACGCGTGATCGCGGACGGCACGCCCGCGGAGGTACAGGCCGATCCAGCCGTCCTGGAGGCCTACCTCGGAGCCGAGGTCGCCGATGCTGCAGGTTGACGGCGTCACGATGCACTACGGCCCCGTCCGCGCGCTCGAGGACGTCTCGCTCGCGGTGCCGCCCGGCGGGATCGTCGCCGTCCTGGGCGCCAACGGCGCCGGCAAGACCTCGCTCCTGCGCACGATCGCCGGCCTGGTCAGGCCGAGCAGCGGGCGCATCAAGTTCGATGGCGAGACGGTCACGCTCGCCGCCACCGAGGACCTCGTGCGGCGCGGGCTCGCGTACGTCCCGGAGGGAGGCGGGGTGATCGGCGAGCTCACGGTGGAGGAGAACCTGCGGCTCGGCGCGCTCTGGCGCCGTGACCGCGACGAGCGGCTGCGCACGCTGGACGAGGTCGTCTCCGTGTTCCCGCGGCTCGCGGAGCGCAGCGGCATGCATGCCAGCACCCTGTCCGGCGGCGAGCGCCAGATGCTGTCGATCGGCCGCGCGCTCATGGGACGCCCGCGCATGCTGCTGCTCGACGAGCCGTCGCTCGGGCTCGCGCCCATCGTCGTCGAGCAGATCATGCGCGTGATCGGCGAGCTGCGCCGCGAGCGAGGCCTCACGGTCCTGCTCGTCGAGCAGAACGCGCGCAGCGCGCTCTCCGTCGCCGATCAGGGCGCCGTGCTCAACGTGGGGCGCGTCGTCGCGCACGGCGAGGCGCAGCAGCTCGCCGCTGACGCGCAGCTGCGCCATGCCTACCTGGGGATGACATGAGCCGCTTCGTCGACCTCACGCTGAACGGCATCAGCAACGGCATGATCTACGCCGCCGTCGCGCTCTCGCTCGTGCTGATCTGGCGCGCCACCCGGATCATCAACTTCGCCCAGGGCGGGATGATGATGATCACGACGTTCATCGCACTGAGCGTCGTCGACGCCGGCGGGTCCTACTGGCTCGCGTTCTGCGTCGCCCTTGCGTCGGGCTTCGCGATCGGCGCCGTGACGGAGCGCGCGCTCGTGCGCAGCCTCGAGGGCGGACCGCCCCTGAACGCGGTGATCGCAACGCTCGGATTGCTGATCCTGCTCCAGGCGGTGGCCGGGATGATCTGGGGCAACACGCCGCGGTCGTTCCCGCCGGCGTATTCGATCCGCGGTTACGAGATCTCCGGACGCCACGTCCTCTTCGGGCCGTTCGACACGTTCACCGTGCTCGCGGTGCTCGGGGCGGCAGCCGCGCTCGCGGTGCTGTTCCGCGGGACGGGCATCGGGCTGCAGATGCGCGCCTCGGCGTTCGACGCGCTCGCGGCGCGGTTGCAGGGCGTACGCGTAACGCGGATGTACACGCTGGGCTGGGCGCTCGCCGCACTGACCGGGTCGCTCGCGGGTGTGCTGGTCGCGCCGGCCGTCTTCGTCGGGCCCAACACGTTCGATGCGATCCTCGTGTTCGCCTTCACGGCCGCCGTGCTCGGCGGCCTGGACAGCCCGGTCGGGGCGATCATCGGCGGCTTGGTGCTCGGGCTGTCGCTCAGCTACGTCTCGGGCTACGCCGGCTCGTCGCTCGTCACGCTCGCGGCGCTGGCGATCCTCATCGCGGTCCTGATGGTGCGGCCCGAGGGCCTGTTCTCCGTGGCCCGGGCGCGGCGCATATGAGCTTGGCCCGTCTGACCGACAGCACGCTCGTGCGCAACGTCGGCCTGACGCTGGCGCTCGCGCTGGCCCTGCTGATCATCAGCCTCGCGCTGACGCCGTTCAACAACCTGCGCCTGGCCTCGATCGCGTACTACTTCACCGCGCTGGCCGGGCTCACGATGCTGACCGGGCTCAACGGCCAGATCTCGCTCGGTCATGGCGCGCTGATGGCGGTGGGCGCGTACACCGTGGCGATCCTCGTCGGCCGCGACGGCTGGGCGACCGCCCCGGCGCTCGCCGCCGCGACCGCGTCGACGGCGCTCGTCGGCTCACTGCTCGGCGCGGTGGCGGCGCGCCTGCGCGGCCCGTATCTGGCCGGCGCAACGCTCGCGTTCGCCGTGGGCCTGCCCGGCCTCGCGGATCGCTACCCCGACGCGTTCGGCGGCGAGAACGGGCTCACCGTCCCGCCGCCGGTGCCGCCGTCGGGCCTGGGATCGACGTTCCCGCTCGAGCGGTGGGAGGCGTGGATCGCCTGCGCGACGGCGCTCGTGACGTTCCTGGTGCTGTCGAACCTCCGGCGCAGCCGCATCGTGCGTGTCATGCGCGCCGTGCGCGACGACGAAGTGGCCGCGCAGCTATCGGGCCTCGACGTGGCCCGCATCCAGATCACGGCGTTCGTCGTGAGCGCCGCGTGCGCCGGGCTGGCCGGCGGCACGCTGGTGGTGGTGACGCAGCTGGCCGCCCCGGGCGCGTTCACGCTGGCGCTGTCGCTCGCGCTGCTGACAGGGATCGTGCTCGGCGGGCTGGGGAGCCTCCCCGGTGCGCTGTGGGGCGCGATCGTCCTCGTGATGCTGCCGGTCTGGTCCGACGACATCGCCAACCACTTCTCGCTCTCCAACGACGTCCAGTCCAACCTCCCGCTCGCGCTGTACGGCGTCGTCCTGATGGGCGTCATCGTCGCGGCGCCCACGGGAGTCCAGGGCGCGCTGCGCCGGATCGGCCGGCGACTCGGGCTGCGCCCATCCATGTCTCACCAGGAGGAGGGACCATGACCAGATCGATGCACCGGCGAGGCCTTGCGCTGGC
>VAYD01000462.1:4615-6240 GCA_005883905.1 Actinomycetota bacterium | reverse complement strand
AACGGAAGTGCTCATGGCGCTGAACGCTCCCGTGCGCGCGGGTGGCGACGCCTCACCCCCGGGGGGTGATCCCCGTAGAATCGTGAGCGCCATGACGGCCTGGGGCGAGTCCGAGGAAGGGCTGGTGTCGGCACCTTGGCTCGCACGGAGTGCGCTCGTCGAGCGCCTCGCGAGCACCGCCGACGGCGGCGGCGTGGCCGTGATCGCGGCCGAGGCCGGCTCGGGCAAGAGCGACCTGCTGCGCCAGTGGCTGGCCAGGCGCTCCGGCGAAGGCGTCCACCTCGCGGACGTGCGGACCGAGGCGGGCTTCGAAGCCGCGCTGCAGATGCTGAGCGTCAACAGCCGCTCGACGGTCGTGATCGACCGCGCCGACGTGCTGTCGCGCGACCGGCTCGCGCTGCTCGACGCGTGCGCCGCGGAGCGCCCCCAGGGCACCGCGCTGTTCGTCGCGGGCCGCAAGGATCCGCGGCTGGGCTGCGCGGAACTGCAGGTGGCGGGAGAGGATCTCGCATGGTCGGCCGACGAGGTGGCCGAGGTGCTGCGTCGATGGGGACGGCCGATCTCCGACGAGCAGGTCGCCCAGATCGCGTGGATCAGCGAAGGCTGGTGCGCCGTGGTGCGGCTGGCGGCCGCCGCAGGGCCCGCCGTCCTGAGCGACACCGCCGCGACGCTGGACTTCCAGCTGATGCGCGACGCGGCGGCGACCGTCAGCCCGGAGCTGTTCGCCGCGGCGATCGAGCTCTCGGCCGTGGACCAGTTCGATGCCGCGACCGCGGACGCGCTGCTCGAGCCGCCCGGCAACGGCGCGCAGGTGATCGAGGGCCTGGTGCGCAACCGCCTGTTCGTGCGCCCCACCGGTGATCCCGGCGTCTGGCGCTTCCATCGTCTGTTCCTGCGCGCCGCCCGGCGCGAGCTGCGGGCCGGGTCATCGGCGACGGCCGCGCGCTGGCCGAATCGACTCGCGCGCGACTCGGGCGCGGTGTCACGGCGCTTCCTCGCCCCGCACGCCGTCCTGTCGAGCCTCACCGACGACATGCTCGACAACGAGCTGCTCGCCGCGCACGCAGTCGACCTGCTCCTCGACGGCGCGCTCGAGCCGAGCAGCACCCCGCTCAGCCGGGCGGCGATCGGCCTGGCCGCCCTCGCCGCCGGCGACCTCGGCGCCGCCGAGCTCGCGCTCGAGGGACTCGACGAGCCGCGCGACCCGGTCTCCGGGGATCTCGCCTCGGTCAGCCGGCTGCTGCGGGCGCGCCACGGCGGCGACCTGGACGCCACCGCCGAAGCCGCCAACGGCATCGAGTCGACCGCGCCGGACGACGGCCGCAGGGCGCTCGCGTGGCTCGAGCTCGGAACGCTCGAGTTCGACCTCGGGCGCGACGAGCAGGCCGAGGAGCACCTCGAGCTCGCCGCCAGCCTCGCCGATCATGCGCGGCGCTGGTCGCTGGCCGGGCGCGCCTGGGCCGCGCTGGCCCTGCTCGCGGCGTCGGGCGGGCGCCTGCGGGACGCCGAGGCGCGGCTCGAGCTGGTCGACTACGGGCGCGTCCCTTCGGCCGAGGTGGTGGTGCGCGCGTCGCTCGCGCGGGCGGTGATCGGGTTCCTCCGAGACGATCTCGAGGGCGCGGCGC
>VAYD01000462.1:0-4567 GCA_005883905.1 Actinomycetota bacterium | reverse complement strand
CGCGGCGCGTCACGCGGAGGTCGGCCGGGACGCTGCCGGCGCCTCGTGGGATCCGCTGCCGGCGGTCTATGCGCTCGTCACCGAGATCGCGATCCTCGAGGCGCAGGGCCAGGACGAGCTGGCGACCGCGCGCTTGGCCGAGGCCGAGGAGCTGCGCCTGCGCTGCCCCGCCGGGTTCTTCCAGATCCCGCTGCTCGACCTCTTCAAGATGCGGCTGCTGGAGCGCGCCGGGCGCGCGCAGGAGGCGGCGGACCTGCTCGCGCGCCTGGAACGGCGCGACCATCCCTTCGCGGCGATGACGATGGCGCGGCGCAGCATCGCGGACGACGATCCGGCAGCCGCGCTGAAGGCGCTGCAGCGCCTGCCGCACGGCGCCAGCCCGGGGCAGCTGCTGCTCTACGCTGCGGCCGTCGATCGCATCGGCGACGGCGATGCGTCCCACGAGGCGCTCGAGCGCGCGCTCGGCATGGCCGAGGCAGAGGGCATACGGCGTCCGTTCATCGACGAGGGCGTTCCGGTTCGGGCGCTCCTCGAGCAGCATCTCGAGCGCGCGACGGCGCATGCGGCCTTCATCACCGACCTGCTCGATCACATGGACGTGCGGCGCCCGGCCCCGGACGGCGAGCTGCGCTCGCCCCTGACCGAACGGGAGCTGGTCGTGCTCGGGCACCTGCCGAGCGAGATGACCGCGCGCGACATCGCGGACGCCCTGACGGTCTCCGAGACCACGGTGCGAACCCACCTGCGCCACATCTACGGCAAGCTCGACGCGGACGGGCGCCGCGACGCTGTGCGCCGCGCGCGCGAGCTGCGGCTTTTGTCCCCGCAATAGGCGCGAATCTGCATGGGTACCGCCTATGCACCCGGATCCGGTCCGAGAATCGTCCGTTTCGGATGACGGAAGTTGCGAACCAACATGCGCTAATGGGTTCGTGGCTGTCCCTTCAGACGTTGGGGCGCGTGCGAAGGCGTCACGCAGCCCCGTGCGTGCGGCACGCGCGCGGCCGTGGGACACCCCGGACCGCCTGCCGCTCGTCCCCGAGCAGACCGTCGAGCGCGGGCGACTGACCGCCGCCCTCGAGGCCGCGATCGAGCGGCCCCTCACCCTGATCGCGGGGCCGGTGGGCGCAGGAAAGACGATGCTGATGGCTGACTGGGCGCGCCAGCATCGCGCCGCCGGGCGCGTGACCTGGCTCACGCTCACCGCCGCGGAGTCGAGCGCGCACGGGTTCTGGCACGCGCTCGCGCCGGCGCTGGGCAAGGCGGCGTCGGCCGGTCCGCCACCCCGGACACCCGACGACGTCGCTCACCGCATCTTCGCCTCGCTGCGCCCCGCGCGCCGACCGGTGGCGCTCGTGCTCGACGACTTCCACGAGGCCGACGGCGCCGAGCTGGCCGCGATCCTCCATGCGCTGGTCGCGGACCCATCCCCGCTTCGGATCGTGGTCGGCACGCGGATTGACCCCGGGCTGGCGCTGCAGCGGTTGCGGCTCGCTGACGAGCTGTCCGAGATCCGCGCACGCGACCTCGCGTTCACGGCGTCCGAGGCCGCGCAGCTGTTCGAGCGCGACGGCCTGGCGCTCACCGGCGACCAGGTCGGGTTGCTGGTCGAGCGCACCGAGGGATGGGCTGCGGGCCTGCGGCTCGCAGCGCTGATGCTCGCCGACGAGGACGAGCCGGCCGCCGCGGTCTCCGAGTTCGCCGGCGACGACCGCGCCGTCGTGGCGTATCTGATCAGCGAGGTCCTCGACCACCAGCCCGCGCCGATGCGCGAGCTGCTGCTGCGCACCGCGGTCGTCGATCGCGTGTGCGGATCGCTGGCCGATGCGCTGACCGGCGGCGTGGCGGGGCAGCTGGGGCTCGAGGAGCTCGTGCGGCGCAATGCGCTGGTCGTCCCGCTGGACCGCCATGGCCACTGGTTCCGGTACCACGCGTTGTTCGCCGACCTGCTGCGCTCGCAGCTCGCGAGCCGCGGCGACGCCGCGTGGCGCGAGCAGCACCGTCGCGCGGCGCGCTGGTTCGCCGCGGACGGCTTGGCCGCCGAGGCGATCGATCACGCGATCGCGGCGAGCGACTGGGAGACGTTGCGCACCGTGCTCGTCGACCAATGGCGGCGACTGCGCATCAGTGGGTCGGAGCCGCTCATCGACCGTGCGCTCGACGCTGTCCCGACCGACGTCTTCGAGCAATGGCCCTACCTGCAGCTGATCGCCGCCGCGCGCTCCTTCGACCGCGACGATTCGACGGGCGGCGACGCGCTCCTGACAGCGCTGTTCGCGCGCGATCTCGCGCTCATCCGCCTGCAGCGCGCGCGACGACTCGGCGACGTCGAGGCGGGGCTGCGCGAAGGGCCGGCGGCGAGCGCCTCGCTCGAAGGCGACCTGGAGCGCGACCTGGCGTACCGCGCCGTCGCGCACCTGGAGCTCGGGCGCCTGCGGATGGCGCGCGGCGATGCCACGGCCGCCGACGAGCTGCGCGATGCGGCTGACCTGTCCCGCGCGGGTGGCGCGCGGGCCATGCGCGACGCGGCGCTGGCCGAACGAGCGCTCCTATTCGCCTTCGACGGACGCATTCACGAGGCCGAGCTGGGGCTCGGCTCGCTCGCATCCGGCGCCCGCGGCGCCGACGGACCGGCGGCGGCCGACCTCGCGCGTGCGCTCATCGCCGCCGAGCGCGGTGACATCGCGCTCGCAGCCGCCGCGCTTGCGCGCGCAGCTCGCACGCCATCGGGTCCCGAGAACTCGTCGGGCAGGTTGCGCGCGCTGCATCTGTCACTGGCCGGCGCGCGAATCGTTGCGCGCGGCGATCTCGGCGCCGCGCGCCGGGCGCTCGATGCGCTCGACGTGGCGATGGCCGGATGGGAGCTTCCGGCGCGCTGTGCCGCGCTGGCCGACGCGGCCCGGATCCGGCTGCTGCCGGCGCTGCAGCAGGAGATCGCCCCCGCGCCCGCGGCGAGCGGGCCCGAGCTCGAGATCGCGATGGCGCTCGCGGCGCTGGCGGCCGGCGACACAGCGGCCGCCGGTGAGCGCGCCGAAGGCCTCGTCGATCGCGTCGGCGCGGAACTGCCCACGCTGCCGCTCGTCCAGGCGCTCGCGGTGGCCGCCGCCGCGACCGACGGCGAGGGCGACCGGGTCGTTGCAGCGCGGCTCGCGGAGCGCGCGCTGGAGCTCGCCGAGCCTGACGGCCTGCGGCTCGCGATCGCGGACGCTGCCCCGGCGATCGAGCCGGTCCTCGCGCACCTGCTGCGCTACGGCACGGCGCACCGCTCGCTGATCGGCGAGGTGCTGGAGCTCGTCGAGTCCGGTGCGACCGAATGCGGCGGGACGCCGTCGCCGCTGCGCGAGGAGCTCAGCGCGCGCGAGGTGGCAGTGCTGCGCTATCTGCCGACGATGCTCACGTCACAGGAGATCGCGGGCGAGCTCTTCGTCAGCCTCAACACCGTCAAGAGCCACCTGAAGAACATCTACCGCAAGCTCGACGCGGACGGCCGCCGCGAGGCGGTGCGCCGCGCGCGCGAGGTCGGCCTCGTCGCGCCCGGCGGGATCGCCGGCCCGCGCTAGTCACGGCGCACGGCGAGCAGCTCGAAGCCCATGTCCTGCAGGCGCTCGAGCAGCCCGTGCAGCTCGGCCTGGTCGTCGAGGTTGCCGCAGAGGACGGTCTCCGACACGACGACCTTGTCGCTGAACTCCTGCATCCGGGCCATTCGCTCGTCATCGAACCGGCCGCGGACGCGGATGCGGTAGTGGGCGCCGTTGATGCGCCCTGCCATCACCCGTCGCCGGGCTCGTCCGAATCGAGTTGGCGTACCTCGACGAGCTCGAGCCCGCGCGCCTGCAGCTGCGCCAGCAGCTGGCGCAGGCCCTCCTGGCCGGCCAGCGGCCCCCGGAGCACCGTGATCGCGGGATGCTCGGCGGACTCGAAGCTGCCGAGATCGTTGAGGAGGCTGGGGTCGAGGCGGCCCTTCACGCTGATCTCGTATCGGGCCATGGTCGTCACGCTCATGGATCTGGGAGTGGGATGGCGTCACCCTCCGCGAGTGATCACGCGGAGGCTTTCGCAAGCGCCGCCTCCAGCGCCTGCTTACTGCTCGATCGCCGGAAGCACCTTGTCCGGCGTCGCCCCGGACACGAGCACGACGACGGCGGCCGAGCCGGGCTCCAGCTTCGCGCCGAGCGTCTTCATGAACTTGTCGTCGGCGCCGACGTCGGACATCGCGCCGGCCGCCGCGCCCGACGCAGCGCCGATCGCCATGCCGAAGAGCGGCATCAGGAAGATCAAGCCGATCAAGCCGCCCCAGAGCGCGCCGCCGGCGGCGCCGGCCGCGGCGGTCGACGGCTGGTGCAGCTTGACCTTGCCATCGGGCTGGCGCTCGACGATCACCGCGTCGGCCAGCTCGAGGGAGTGCTCCTTCACGAGCTCGCCGAAGGTGACCATCACCTGCTGGGCCTCCGCGACGTCGTCGTACGCGATCGCGACGAGATTGCTCACGATGCGATCGTCGATCCCGCTGGAAGGCCACCGCATCACCCCGACGGGGTGATTGCGCGCCGGTGGACCAGGTAGCCGA
>VAYD01000461.1 GCA_005883905.1 Actinomycetota bacterium | reverse complement strand
CCGGCTCGCGCTCCATCCGCAGCAACGCGCCCGCCAGCGCGACCTCGTTGCCGCGCGGGACGCGCACGACGTTGGGCCCGAGTGTCTCGTCGTACACCGGCAGGTCGGAGACGATCGACGGCGTTCCGCACGCAGCCGCCTCCAGCGGCGGCAGGCCGAAGCCCTCCAGCCACGACGGCATGACGAGCGCCAACGCGCCCGAATACAGCGACGCCAGCTTCTCGTCATGCGGCACGCCGAGCTTGCGGATCCCCTCGCCCGACACCGCGATGCGGCCCTCGCCCGCGAACCACAGCTCGGCCCGCAGGCCGGCGCTCCGTGCGCGCTGATGGGCGGCGGCGAGCAGCTCGGGCGCTTTGCGCGGCTCGAGCGCGCCGACGCTCAGAAAATATCCCGCCCTCCCGCCCCCAGCCGCCGGTCCGTCCGCCGGCGCGGGTGCGTGCGACAGGTGGTCGACCCCGGACAGCACGACGGTCGCGTCGACGTGCCAGCGCGCCGCCTCGACCGCGGTCGCGGTGGATACCGCGATCACGCGCGCGGCGTTGCCGGCGAGCCTGCCCGGGCGCGCGAGGCGGTGCCACAGGCGCTCGTAGGCGGTGAAGTCGCCGGGACGGTCCTCGAATGACAGGTCGTGGATCGTCAGCACGTACGGCGCGCGGCCCGGCGCGACCGGGGCGGGCGCGGGGATCCAGACGACGTCGGCGCCGTCACAGAGCATGTCGATCGGCGGGCGACCGAGGATCGAGGCCGCGCCGAACACCGCGCGGCCGCCGAGCGGGTGGCGATGCGGCGTGACGTCCTCGGGGATCTCGACCGGCTCGCGCCCCGGGACGAATGCGTGCCAGTCGTCGCTCGGGAACTGCTCCGCGAGGGCCGTCAGCAGGCGCCGGACGTAGCGGGCGACGCCGCGCCCGGCCAGCAGCGCGCGTGCGTCGACGGCGATCCTCACAGGCGCAGCGTACGCGCCGTCGCATAAAGTCGGCGGCGATGCAGCCGCGGCGCGTCGCCCTCGTCCATGACTTCCTGCTCGACGTCCGTGGGGCGGAGCGCGTGTTCCTCGCGCTCTGCGACCTGTTCCCGGACGCCGACCTCTTCACCGCCGTCTATGACGAGAGCGGGACCGAGGGGCGTTTCGCGCAGCGCCGCCCGACCACGTCGTTCCTGCAGCGGATGCGGCCTGACGCGCGCACGTTCCGGGCGCTGCTGCCGCTCTACCCATACGCTATGGAGGCGCTCGACCTGCGTGGTTACGACCTCGTGATCTCGTCGTCCAGCGCTTGGGCGCACGGCGTGATCGCCGACGCCGACGCGGTCCACGTCTGCTATTGCCACAACCCGTTCCGCTACGCCTGGAACGCGCGGGAGGCGACGCTCGCCAAGTACGACCCGCTGCGCCGCGCCGCGCTCGGCTTCGTGTTCCAGCGCTGGCGACAGTGGGACTGGATCGCCGCGCAGCGGGTCGACGTCTACACCGCGAACTCCGAGACGACGCGCAAGCGCGTGAAGCGCTACTTCGGGCGCGACGCGAGCGTGCTCTATCCGCCCGTCGAGACGTCGCGCTTCTCGCCCGGCGAGCCAGGCGACGACTACGTGGTCCTCTCGGAGCTGATGCCACACAAGCGCATTGACCTGGCGATCGCGGCGTTCAACGCGCTGCGGCTGCCGCTGACGGTCGTGGGCAACGGGCCCGACGCGCGCCGCCTGCGCCGTATCGCCGGGCCGAACATCTGCTTCACGGGCCGGGTGAGCGACGACGAGGCGGGGGCGTTCCTGCGGTCGGCCAAGGCCCTCGTCGTGACCGCGACGGAGGAGTTCGGGATCGCCGCCGTCGAGGCCCAGGCGGCCGGCCGGCCGGTCATCGCGCTGCGCGAGGGCGGCGTGCGCGAGACGGTGATCGAAGGCGAGACGGGCGTGTTCTTCGAGCGCCCCGAGCCCGCGGCGCTCGTCGACGCGGTGCGCGCGTTCGACCCGCTCGCCTTCGACCCGGAGGCGTGCGTCGCCAACGCCGGGCGCTTCGACGTTGCGCACTTCCGCCACGGGCTGCGCGCCCTGGTCGACCGGGCGATCGAGGAAGACCGCCCGCCGCGCCCGCGGCCGCGCCGCGCACGCGGGCTCGCGATCTCGCAGTAGATGCCCGAGCCCGTCACCGTCGTCGTCCCGGCCTGGAACGGCGAGCGCTGGGTTCGCATCACTGGCTGCGCAGACGCAGCAGCCCGCGGAGGTGGTCGTCGTCGACAACGGCTCGACCGACGCAACGCTCGCGTGGCTGGCACGCGAGGCGCCGCAGGCGCGCGTGCTCGCGCAGGGACGCAACACGGGCTTCGCCGTCGCAGCGAACCGCGGGCTGCTCGCCGCGCGCACGGAGTTCGTCGCGCTGCTGAACACCGACATCGAGCTGGCGCCGGACTGGATCGAGGTGATGGCGGCGCGGCTGGCCGCCGAGCCGCGCTGCGCCTCCGTGGCATGCAAGATGGTCCGCCTGGGCGACGAGACGCTGCTCGACGACTGCGGCGACGTGCTGCGCCGCGACGGCGTGTGCGAGCAGCGCGGGCATGGCCGGCGCGACGACGGGCGCTGGGACACGCCCGGCGAG
>VAYD01000066.1:7331-7683 GCA_005883905.1 Actinomycetota bacterium | reverse complement strand
GCGGCCCGCCGTGATCTCGTCGCCGTCCTGGTCGCGCAACGTGAATGGACCACGCACGATGAGCGGGCCGTCGCGGTAGGGGGTGATGTCGGCCATGTGGGTCCCGGCGTACCCGGTTCGACATTCGCGGCAACCGTGTCGAACCGGCGCAACCCAAGCAGGATCTGCACGTAGGGTCCGGTGATGCTCCTGGACGGAAAGCGCCTGCTGATCACCGGTGTCCTGACCGAGAAGTCGATCGCGTACGCGGTCGCGGAACGCGCTGCTGCGGAGGGTGCCGAGCTCGTTCTCACGGGCTTCGGGCGCGGCCTGCGGATCACCGAGCGGATGGCCAAGCGCCTCCCGGGCGAGC
>VAYD01000066.1:0-7271 GCA_005883905.1 Actinomycetota bacterium | reverse complement strand
TCGACGGCGTGCTGCACGCGATCGCGTTCGTGCCGCCCGACGCCCTCGGCGGCAACTTCCTGACCGCTCCGTCGGAGTCGGCGGTCGAGGCGTTCCGGACGAGCGCGTTCTCGCTCAAGGCGCTGGCGGCCGGCCTGCTGCCCCTGCTCGAGCGTGATGGCGGCGGCGCGGTCGTCGGTCTGGACTTCGACGCCTCGCGGGCGTGGCCGTCTTACGACTGGGCCGGCGTCTCGAAGGCCGCGCTGGAATCGGTCAACCGCTACCTCGCCCGCGACCTCGGCCCGCGCGGGGTGCGCTGCAACCTCGTCGCGGCCGGCCCGCTGAACACGATGGCGGCGAAGAGCATCGACGGCTTCGAGGACCTCGCCGGCATCTGGGAGCAGACCGCGCCACTCGGATGGGACCTCGACGACCCCACCGCGGTCGCCGACGCCTGCCTCTTCCTCCTCTCGCCGCTCGGCGTGCACGCCGTTGGCGCCGCCGCCCCGCAGCGTCCGTGACGTCCGCTGCTCGTGGGAACATACGTTCGTGTTTGAGCTCACGAACGAACAACTTGGAGACGAGATCCAGCGGCTCGCCGCGCATATCGATGCGGCGATCTGCGAGTGGCTCGGCATGGTTGCCGAGTTCGATCGCCGCGAGGTCTGGGTCGAGTGGGGGATGGCGTCGACGGCGCAGTGGCTCGCCTGGCGCTGCTCGCTTGCGCCCGGCACAAGCCGGGAGCATGTGCGCGTCGCGCGCGCGCTCGAGGGCCTGCCCCTCGTGCGCGCGGCGTTCGCGCGCGGCGAGCTGAGCTTCTCGAAGGTCTGCGCCATCACGCGCATGGAGCATGTCGTGGAGGAGCAGGAGCTGCTCGAACTCGCCCAATACGCGACGGCCGCGCAGCTCGAACGGATGGTGTCCGCGTACCGCGGCGTGACGCGCGCTGAGGCCGAGCGCATCATCGAGAGCCGCTACCTGACGCTCGACCAGAACGACGACGGCTCGTGGATGGTGCGCGGCCGCCTGCCGGCGGAGGACGGCGCGCTCCTCGCGCGTGCGCTCGAGGCCGGACGTGAGGCGGCCACCACCGCCGAGGACGTTTCCGCGGAAACGTCGGTCCGCATGCCGCTGAGCGAGCGCAACGCGGACGCGCTCGTGGTCCTCGCCGACTCGTTGCTGGCGAATGGGCCGCGCGAGCGCACTGCGGGCGACCGCTATCAGGTCGTGGTGCACGTCGACACCGCGGCGCTCGTCGAGGAGGAGGATGTGGCGCCGTCCGACGGCGCACGCTGCGATCTCGCCGACGCGCCGATTGCTCGCGAGACTGCTCGCCGTCTGTGCTGCGACGCCGGCATCGTCCCGATCCTCGAGCGGGGCGGCTCGACGCTCTCGGTCGGTCGCAAGACGCGCGCGATCCCGCCGTCGATCCGGCGGGCGCTGGAGGCTCGCGACGGCCGCTGCCAGTTCCCCGGCTGTACGTGCAGCCGCTGGCTCGACGCCCATCACATCGAGCACTGGGCGCGCGGCGGCCAGACGGACCTGCAGAACCTCGTTCAGCTCTGCCGCCGCCACCATCGCCTCGTGCACGAGGGCGGATGGAAGCTGGAGCGCGGCCGCGACGGGAAGATCGTGTTCCTCACTCCGTACGGGGCACGGATGCACGAACTGCCACGCCGGAGCCGCGGCGACTGCACCGGCATGCTTGCTGCTCAGCAGCGCGACGGCATCGCTCCTGCCGCGAACGCGACCGTGCCTGGCTGGCTCGGCGACTCCCTCGACCTCGGGTACGCCGTCGACGCGCTCCTCTCGTTCACCGACACGCCGGACCCGTACGCGTTTCCGCGGAAACGCCCGCCCGACGACGAGCCAGGGGCACTCGAGGCGACGGGGTAGCACGAGATCAAGGTCGACGAGCGCGTGCGACAAAAGGGTCAGACCCAAATGTCGGACCGTGGCGTACACAAGGCCGGTGGCGTTTCCGCGGAAACGCGCGCGTCGGAGCCGACGGCCCAACCGGGTCGTTCGTGGACCGCGACGGGCCGGTCGGCTGGTGAGGCCTATGCGTTCCCGAGGAATCGGCTGAGCGCCTGACGCCACGCCTCCGGCTGGTCGAGATGCACGTCATGGCCGGCGCCCGCGATGACGGTGACGCTCACGTCGTGGCCACGCCGTGCCATCGCCTGCGCCTCGTCGGGCGAGAGCGTGCCGCGCTCGCCACGGACGACCAAGATCGGACAGCGCACGCGCTCCCATTCCGGCCAGGCGGATGTCACCACCGCGTCGCGAAGCAACCGAACCTCCTCGTCCACGTCGAAGCGCGGCCACAGCCCACCCTCGCGTTCGACCAGGCCGGAGGCCCACGCCGTCGCGGCGACGGACGGGCCGCCGAAGAACGCCACCGCATCTTCGTAGGACGCGAACGGGACCGGCCAGCGGCGCAACGCGGCCGCGACGTCCGCGGCGAACGCGTCGGGGTCGTCAGCGGCAGATGGGCTTGCCTCGGCGACGACCAGCGCGCGAACCCGCGAAGGCTGCGCCGCGGCCAGCCGGATTGCAACGAGTCCGCCCAGGGACTGGCCGACGAGGACCGCCGGCTCGCCGAGCTCCTCCAGCGCCGAAGCGGCGTCTGCCAGGTCGTCGACGGCCACCGCCCGCTCGCCCATCCACGCCGCTGTCGTTTCCCATTCGCCCGCGTGGCCGGCCAGGCCATGCAGGAGCAGGACCGGCGCTGCTGCTAGGGGCCGCCCGCGTAGACCGCGCGGTACCACAGCTCGGCGAGCAGCTTGATCGAGTCGTTGGCGTCGCTGCCGCCGATGATCACGTCGCGGACGATGTGGCCCTCGATCATGCCCAGGAGCGCCTGGGAGCTGACGCGGGGGGGAATGTCGGCCGGCGCGATGCCGCGGCGCTGGTCGCGGGCGATGCGAGCGGTCGCGCCCTCGACGAGGCGCATGATGAACGGCCGCCAGCCCTTGGGCATGCGCTCGCCGCGGTTCGAATGCCGGGCGGCGAGCAGGAAGACGTCCTGGTTGGAGTTGACCACGGCGACGACGCGCGCCAGGCCGGTGCGCAGCTCGCGGCGAGGGTCGCCGATGCCGTCGAGGTACGGCGCGGCTGCCTCGTAGATGTCGTGGAAGGCGCGCTGGACGAGGCGCTCGACGACCGCGTCCTTCGAGTCGAAGTAGAAGTAGACCGCCGTGCGCGAGACGAACGCGCGCTTGGCGATCGCGTCCATCGTCAGGCGCTCCCACGGGACCTCGGCCAGCGTCTGGCGGGCTGCGTCGAGGATCGCCTCCTCGGTGGCGTTGCGGGAGCGGACGGCGAGCTCGGGCGTCACGTGAGCAGCTCCGCGAGCCGCTCGCGCGTGTCGAGGGGGGAGACGATCTCGTCCACGTGGCCGGCCGCCGCGGCCACCTGCACCGGCAGGTGACGCTGCTCGTAGTCGGCCGCGAGCTCGTCCACGTCGGCGCCCGCGGCGATCGCGCGCCGCTCGACGAGCTGCACCGCCTGCTTCGCGCCCATCACGCCGATACGGGCATTGGGCCACGCAAGGGTGAGGGTTGCGCCGAGGTCGCGTGAGTTCATGACGATGTGGGCGCCTCCGAACGCCTGACGAAGCGTAACGGTGACGCGTGGGACGGTGGCGGTTGCGAAGGCTCGCAGAAGCGAAGCACCATGACGAATAACCCCGGCATGCTCCTGGGTTGCACCCGGCAGGAATCCCGGTGTGTCGGCGAGCACGACGAGCGGCACTCCGAAGCGGTCGCACATGTTCACGAACCAGGCGCCCTTCTCGCTCGCCGCCGCGTCGAGGCAGCCGCCCAGGTGTCGCGGCTGGTTGGCGATCACGCCGACGGGCGAGCCCTCCACACGAGCGAAGCCGACGACGAGGTTGCGCGCCCACCGCGGGCCGAGCTCGAGCAGTTCGCCGCCGTCGACAAGCCGCGCCACCACGTCGCGCACGTCGTAGACGCGGCGCGGCTCGTCGGGCACGGTCTCCGACGGGTCGTCGCCGAGCGGCGCCCGCGGCGGATGCAGCGGCAGCGGCCCGCCGATCTGCGACGGCAGGTGCGACAGGAACACCCGCGTCAGCTCGGCGGCCTCGACGTCGCCGGACGCCTGCAGGTGTGCGACACCGTTGTGCGAGTGCACCTTCGGCCCGCCGAGATCCTCGGCGGAGATCTTCTCGCGCGTGACCGCCTCGACCACCTGCGGCCCGGTCAGGAACAGCCGCGCGTCGGGGCCGGCCATGATCGTCAGGTCGCCGAGCGCCGGCGAGTACGCGGCGCCGCCGGCGCACGGGCCGCCGATGACGCTCACCTGCGGCACCATCGCCGTCGACTGCGCGCGGAAGATCGCGGCGTATGCCTGCAGCGACGCGGTGCCCTCCTGCAGGCGCGCGCCGCCGCTGTGCGGGAAGCCGACGACCGGGCAGCCGAGCGAGTCAGCGCGCGCGATTATGCGGGCGATCGTCTCGCCGCCCGCGGCACCGAGCGAGCCGCCGCGGTACGTGCCGTCCTGCGCCCACGCGCAGACCGCGCGGCCGTTGACGCGTCCGCTCCCCGCGACGACGCCGTCGCCGACGGACGACCGGACCGGCCGGAACGTGCCGGGGTCGAACAGGAGCTCCAGCCGGACCCGCGCCAGCGGCAGGTCATGGACGATGTCGAAGACCGCGCTCACGCCTTTGCCACCGCCAGGCACGCGTTCTGCCCGCCGAACCCGAACGAGTTGCTGATCGCAAGCTCGATCCCGTTGGCCTCGCGCGGCGCGCCGGCGACGTGGTCGAGGTCGCACTCCGGGTCGGGCTGCTCGAGGTTGATCGTCTGCGGCAGCACGCCGCGGCGCAGCGCCTCGATGCAGGCAAGCGCCTCGACCGCGCCGGCGGCCCCGAGCAGGTGGCCGATGTTCGACTTGGTCGACGACACCGGCGGCGCGCCGCCGTTGAACACGGCGTGCACGGCGGTCGTCTCGATCTTGTCGTTGAACGGCGTGCCGGTGCCGTGCGCGTTGAGGTAGCCGGCGTCGCCCGGTGACGCGCCCGCATCGGCGAGGGCCGCGCGCATCGCGTCGGCCGCGCCGCGCCCGTCCTCGGCCGGCTGGGTGATGTGGAACGCGTCGTTCGAGGCGCCGTAGCCGGCGATCCGGGCGTACACCGTCGCCCCGCGCGCGACCGCGTGCTCGGCGCGCTCCAGCACCAGCACCGCGGCGCCCTCGCCCATGACGAAGCCGTCGCGACGCACGTCGAACGGGCGCGACATGCCGTCGCTCGACAGCGCACCCATGCGCTTGAACGCCGCGAGGCACAGGCCCGTCAGCGCGGCCTCGGTGCCGCCGGCCAGCACGACGTCGGCCTCGCCGCGCTCGATCATGCGCTTGGCCTCGCCGATCGCGTGGCTGCCGGTCGCGCACGCGGACGCGACGCTGAAGCCGGGGCCGTGGATGCCGAGCTTCATCGCCACGGTGCCCGCGGCGGCATTGGGCATCATCATCGGCACGAAGTGCGGCGACACGCCGCGCTCGCCGTCCTCGAGCCAGTTGCGGCACTCGCGTTCCAGCGTTTCCAGGCCGCCGACGCCGGTGCCGAGGATGACGCCGGTGCGCGCCGGATCCGCGGCGCCCGGCAGCCCCGCCTCGGCGGCGGCAGCCATCGCGGCCTTCACGCCGAGCTGCGTATAGCGATCCGCCCGGCGCGCCTCCTTGGGGCTCATCGCCGGCTCGGGATCGAAGTTCACGCAGGCGCCGACGGCGTCGGCGATCCCCGACGTGCCATGCAACAGCGCGTCGAAGAACGCGTCCGGCGTCTCGCCGATCGACGTGACGATCCCGCGGCCGGTGACGACGACGTCAACCATCAGGCTACGGCGCCCTCGGCGGCGAGCTCCTGGACAAGGGCGACCGCGTCGCCGACCGTCTTGATCGCCTTCAGGCGGCCGTCGGCGATCGCGACGCCGAAGCGGTCCTCGAGCGCCTTGACCAGCTCGACGAGGTCGAGCGAGTCGACGTCCAGGTCCTGCCAGGTCTGGTCCTCGGTCGCCTCCTGCGCGCCCGGCACCTTGATGGCGTCGAGCTCTTCGCGGATGGCCTGAAGGACTTCTGTGTTCGTGGGTACGGGCATCGTGGGACTCCTGTTCATGCTCCGAGCCCGCCGTCGACCGACAGCGTGGCTCCGTTGACGTACGCCGCCTCGTCGGAGACGAGGAAGCTGACGGCGGCGGCAACCTCTTCAGGCTGCCCGACCCGCCCTGCGGGGATCGCGCCGGCGAGGTCGCCGTTGAGATCCGCAGTCATGTCGGTGGCGATGAAGCCGGGGGTGATCGCGTTGCACGTCACGCCCTTGCGGGCCATCTCGCGCGCCACCGTGCGCGTGAGGCCCAGCAGCCCTGCTTTGGCCGCGACGTAGTTCGCCTGGCCGGGGTTGGCCCGCTCGGCGACCACCGACGAGACGTTCACGATCCGGCCGTAGCGCGCCTTCAGCATGTCCGGCAGCGCGGCCTTGGTGCAGTTGAAGGCGCCGGTCAGGTTCGTGTCGACCACGCTGGACCAGTCGTCGTGGTCCATCGAGATCGCCAGTCCGTCGGCACGGATCCCGGCGTTGTTGACCAGCAAGAGGATCGGCCCGCGCGAGACGCGCACGCGCGCGAAGGCTGCGTTGACCGCGTCGCGATCGGCTACGTCGGCGTCGGCCCGGCCCAGGCGCGCGACGTCCCAGCCGTCGGCTGCGAGCCGCTCGGCGATGGCGGCGCCGATGCCGCGCGTGCCGCCCGTCACCACGGCGCAACCGTCAGGCCGTGACATACGCACGCTCCTTCCACGACACGATGCCGGCGCCCCAGACGAAGCCCGCGCCGAACGCGGCGAGGGCGATCGTGGCGCCGGGGCGCAGCAGCCCGTCCAGCTCGGCCTGCTTGAGCGCGAGCGGGATCGACGCCGACGAGGTGTTGGCGACGCGGCTCACGTCGAGCGCGATCTTCGCGCGCGGCAGCCCGAGCTCGGCCGCAGCCGCCTCGATGATGCGCGCGTTGGCCTGGTGCGCGACGTACAGGTCGAGGTCGTCCACCGTCAGGCCGGCGCGGTCCAGCGCGGCTCGGGTCGACTCGACCATCCGCGTGACCGCGTGGCGGTAGACCTCGCGGCCCTCCATCCGCAGCAGGCGCTCGTCGCGGCCGGCATAGAGCAGGTCCGCGTGGGCGCCGTCGGAGTGCAGCTCGAAGATCCCGCAGCCGCGCTCGAGCTCGCCGCCGGCAACCACCACGGCGCCGGCGCCATCGCCGAACAAGACCGCGGTC
>VAYD01000458.1 GCA_005883905.1 Actinomycetota bacterium | reverse complement strand
GGAGCGCACCGAGGAGGCGCGCGCGGCACAGGAGCGGCTGCAGGCGATCCTGGTGACGCTGCCGAACCTGCCCGACCCGACCGCCGCCGACGAGGACGCGACGCTGCGCGAGGTCGGCGAGGCCGGCACAGAAGGCCGCGACCACCTCGAGTTGGCGGGCGAGCGGATCGACATGGAGCGCGGGGCGCGCCTGTCCGGGTCGCGCTTCGCCTACCTGCGCGGGGACGTCGCGCTGCTCGAGATGGCGCTGGTGCGGTGGGCGACCGAGAAGCTGCTCGGCCAGGGCTTCGAACCCGTCATCCCGCCGGTGCTCGTGCGCGAGGACGCGCTCTACGGCACCGGCTTCCTGCCGGACACCGAGCAGCAGATCTACGCGCTGCCCGACGACGACCTGTACCTCGTCGGCACGAGCGAGGTCGCGCTGGCGTCGCTGCACGCCGGCGAGATCCTCGACGCGGCCGAGCTGCCACTGCGCTACGCCGGTTTCTCCTCATGCTTCCGGCGCGAGGCCGGCGCCGCGGGCAAGGACACGCGCGGGATCTTCCGCGTGCATCAGTTCGACAAGCTCGAGATGTTCTGCTTCGTCGAGCCGGATGCCTCGCGCGACGAGCACGAGCGGCTGCTGGCGATCGAGGAGGAGATCCTGCAGGACCTCGAGATCCCGTATCGCGTCGTGAACATCGCGGTCGACGACCTCGGGGCGTCGGCGGCGAAGAAGTACGACTGCGAGGCGTGGATGCCGGGGCAGGCGCGCTACCGCGAGGTCACCTCGACGTCGAACACGACCGACTTCCAGGCGCGCCGGCTCGATGTGCGGGCGCGTGCCGCCGGCGGCGGCAAGCCGGAGGTCGTGCACACGCTGAATGGCACCGCCGTGACCGGCCGCCACATGATCGCCCTGCTCGAGAACGGCCAGCGCGAGGACGGCACGATCGCGATGCCCGCCGCGCTGCACGCGTACGGCGTGCCGCCGGTGCTTCAGTCCGCGGTCACCTGACGCAGCCGCTCGATCGCGTCGTCGCAGTTGGGCAGGATCTCGAACGTCGAGTCGAGCTTGGTGATCTCGAACAGCCGCAGGACCGTCGGGTTCGCGCAGGCGAGCACCATCGTGCCGCGCACGCGCGTGACGCGGCGCAGCCCGTTGAGCAGCACGCTGAGGCCGGTCGAATCGATGAACTCGACGCCGGTGAGGTCGAGGACGACGCCGGTCTTGCCGCTGGCGATCGCGTCGTTCAGGCGCTCGGAGAACTCCGGCGCCGTCGTCGCGTGGATCTCGCCGGCGACGCGCAGGACGACGGTCTCGTCGTCCAGCTCGTCCTCGCTCAGGTCGAAGTTGGGGGCCTCGAATTCCATGCGCCGCCGACCCTAAAGCACGCGCGGGCGCGTAGGGCAAGTTGCAATGCAAGGCGCTCGTCGGGGTCGTCGAGCGCGTCACCGAGGCGCTCCCGCAGACGCGCAAGCCGGTAGCGCACGGTCTGAGGGTGGATATGCAACGCGGCGGCGACCGTCGGGTGGTGGCCGTGGGCGTCGAGCCACGCGCGCAGCGTCTCGGTCAGGCGGCCGGAGCGGTCGTCGTCGAGCGGCGCGAGGACGCGGCCCGCGAGGTGCTCGGCGAGCTGCTCGTCGGCGCTGACCAGCAGGTCCGCGAGGCGCTCGTCGGCAACGACGGGCCCGCCGTCCGCCAGCCGGCGGGCGCCCGTGGCCAAGCGGTGCGACAGCGGCGCCTGCGCCGGGTCGACAGCCGGGCCGACGCCGGCGGCGATGCCCTCGAGCACCGTGCGCAGCCGCGACCCCGGCGCCTGCGGGTCGGCCACGACGAGGGTGTCGTCGGCGGCGATCGCGCCGGGGCCGAGCCGGGCGGCGACGCGCTCGGCCGCGTCGGAGACGACGACCGCCAGCGTGCGCGGCAGCGGCCATCCGGCCTCGTCGGCGGCCGTCTCGGCGACGGCCGGCGGCTGTCCCTCGACCAGTGCCGCGATCAGTCGCCGGCGGCGGCGCTCGGCCTCGCCGGCGACGCGCGCTTGGGCCCCGGCGTAGCCCGCGACGGACTCGCCGGCGAGCTGGTCGATGTAGGCGAAGATCGCCTCGGCCAGGCGGCGCTGGTCGTCGGCGCCGATGCCTGCAGCCGCCGCGGCCTCGCCGCTGCGCCGCCACGCCACGCGAGCGCCGGTGCGGTAGGCGGCCTGCAGCGCGTCGAGCGAGCGGCCCTCGCGGTGCGCCAGGTCTGCCGAGCAGGTCGACGAACTCCGACAGCGCCTGCTCCACGCCCGTGCGGATGCCGCGGCCGAAGTCGCCGCGCATCGGGCGGTCGTACTCGGGGACGGCGACGGCGATCGCCGCGAGGATCTCGTCGGCGAGGGCCGGCAGGCCCGGCCGCAGCACGTCGCGCAGCCTCGCCGGTAGGGCGCTCCAGGGGCGATCATCCTGCGAAGAAGTTGTCACGACATGACAAGAATACGCGGTGACGACGTTGAAAACACGCGCAGACGTTCAGGAACTTGCGTGCTTAGGTGCAGGCATGAGCCGCCTGGACCGGAACATCAACCTTGCCGCCGTGTTCGGCCCGTTCGTCGTGCTGGCCGCCATTGCGCCGCTGGCCTGGCACACCGACCTGCTCAACTGGAGCGACATCGCGATCTTCGCCGTGATGTACGTGGTCGCCGGGCTCGGCATCACCGTCGGCTACCACCGCCTCTTCACCCATCGCGCCTTCGACGCGGTCGCCCCGGGTCCAGGGGCCGGTCATCAGCTGGGTCGCCGACCACCGCAAGCACCACGCCCACGCCGACGAGGAGGGCGATCCGCACTCGCCGCACGCCGGCCAGGGCGCGGGCCTGCGCGGTGCGCTGCGCGGCCTCTACCACGCGCACGTCGGCTGGCTGTTCAGCGAGCACGGCCGCGCGCGGCCCGGCAAGTACGCGCGCGACCTCTACGAGGATCCGGGGATGCGCCGCATCCACCGCTCGTTCCACTGGCTCGTCCTGGCGACGTTCGCGATCCCGTTCGGCCTCGGGTACGCGCTGACGCAGTCGTTGCACGGCGCGCTGACGGCCCTGCTGTGGGGCGGCCTCGTGCGCGTGTTCCTCGAGCACCACGTGACCTGGTCGATCAACAGCGTCTGCCACTTCTTCGGCACGCGGCGGTTCGCCATCGACGACCACTCGACCAACGTCTTCTGGCTGGCGCTGCCGTCGTTCGGCGAGGCCT
>VAYD01000457.1 GCA_005883905.1 Actinomycetota bacterium | reverse complement strand
CCGCCGAGCCCTTCGTCGGGCTCGGCGACTGGCGCCACCGCGGGCGAACGCTCGCCCACGGCCACGACTAGTTGCCCTTGGACTTGGCGGCGCGGCGCTTGAAGCGCTCGACGCGGCCACCGGTGTCGACCAGCTTCTGGCGACCGGTGTAGAACGGATGGCAGTTGGAGCAGATTTCGACGTGGATCTCAGGCTGCGTGGAACGCGTCGTGAACTCGTTCCCGCACGTGCAGCGCACGTGGGCCTCCACGTACTCGGGATGAATGTCGGTCTTCATGGCTTTACTTAGTGTAGCCGGGGCGACCAGGCCCTCAGGGCATCGGACACGGCCGCGAGACCGCGTTGTTGGCCTCGCGCGCCTCGTCGATCGCACCGGCCGTGTCCACCGCGATCTGGATCTGCGACCCGAGCTCGCAGCGCTGACCGACCACGATCACGTTCGTGGCGCCGCCGGCCGGCAGGCCGGCGACCGTCACCGGTGACTGCGCCGTGCCATCCACCGACAGCACGGTGTCGAACGCGCCGGCGTCGCTGCGGCCGTCGTTGCGCACGCGGATCGCGTAGCGCAGCCTGCCCATGCCGGCCTCGCTGGCCGTCACCTTGCCGATCGCGAGGTCCGGGCGCGGGTCGGGCTCGTGGCAGGTGTGGGTCGTGCGCCGGGCCGCGCGCTGCAGCTTGCCGCTCTTGTCATACCAGCGGAACCGCACCTGGACGCGGTAGTCCGCGGGCGCCTGCAGCTGGTCGACGCGCTTCTCGTAGATGAAGCCGGGCTTGCCCGGCAGCGACTTCTGCCACGTCCCGAACTTCGGCACCGTGAGGTGGCGCCACGTGCCGCCGACGTTGCGCTCGTAGAGGTCGAAGCGCATCCACATCCGCCGCGTGCCCTGCAGCGCGGGCATCTGCCCCACGAACACGGCGAAGCGGTCCGCCGCCTGCAGGCCGGTGTGGCAATCCGTCAGCTTGGCCTTGAGCGGCAGGTTGAAGACAGGCGTCTGCGCGGTCGCCGGAAGGGCGGCCACGAAGGCAACGAAGAGAGCTGTCAGCGCTGCTCGGCGCATGCCCCTATTCAACAGGGGCATGCCCCGAAAGTTGCAGCGTTATGTCTGGGTGTACAACGGCCCGTCGCCGCCCTCGGGCGGCGTCAGGCGACCGCCCTTGGCGGTGATCGCACCGCACTGGACGCAGTTCGTGTAGTTCACGATCAGGTCCACGTTGCCGTGCTCCGGAGCATCGTCCGGGATCTCGTACACGCCCGCCGGGCACATCCACACCCACGTCTCCGCGACCTCGCGCGGGACGTCCTTCTGGACGCGGATGTGGTTGGGCGCGTCGTCACGGGTCGCGTTGCCCGTGATGTACACCGACGACAGCTTGTCGAACGTGTACTTGCCGTCCGGCTTCGGATACTTGTCCTTGGTGTCGCCGATGAACATCGGCTTGTCGTCGTTGCGATGCCACGACCAGCGGCCGCCGGGGAAGCGGCCCTTCGTCGCGATCATCGCGTTGACGAGCGGGCCGCCCTGCAGGAAGCCCTTCTGGAACGGCTGGCGCGTGTTGCGCACCTCGTAGAGCTCCTTGGCGATCGAGGAGTCCTCGACCGCCTGCTCGTAGGCCGAGAAGTTCGACCCGCCGCGCTTGAGCTGCTCGTAGATCCGGCGGCGAGGATGCCCGACTTGATGCAGTGGTGGACGCCCTTGAGCGCCACCGTGTCGACCATGCCCGCCGAGTCGCCGACCAGGACCGCGCCCGGCATCGAGACCTTCGGCATCGACCAGTAGCCGCCGCCCGGGAGCGCCTTGGCGCCCCACGCGACGCGCTCGCCGCCCTCGAGGATCTTGCGCACCAGCGGATGCGTCTTGAACAGCTGGAGCAGGTCGTGTGCTGACGTCGTGGCGTCCGCGTACTCGAGGTCCACGACGAACCCGATCGAGACCAGGTCCTCACCGGTCTTGGTGTTCTTCATCGGGTAGATCCAGGTGCCGCCGATCTGCCCGTACTTGGACGAGATCTTCAGCGGCCAGGGCCCGATCGTGTGGATCAGGCGGTCCAGCGGCTTGGGGACCTTCCAGATCTCCTTGACCCCGAGCTCCCAGACCTGCGGCTCGCGGTGGTCGGCGAGCTCGAACTC
>VAYD01000065.1:7767-10320 GCA_005883905.1 Actinomycetota bacterium | reverse complement strand
ACTAATGTCAAGTAAAAGGGGAGAAGCCCGTGGCGAGGGAGCGGTCGAGCCGGCGCGAGCAGCAGGCGCAGCAGACGCGTGAGGAGATCCTGCGCGCGGCGCGGCGGCTGTTCGCCGAGCGCGGCTACACCCGGACCAGCGTTCGCGACGTCGCCGATGCGGCAGGCGTGTCTCCGCAGACGGTCTACGACAGCATCGGCTCCAAGCCGACGCTCGTCGCGCGCCTCAACGACGCCATCGACACCGAGGCCGGGATCGCGGAGATCGCGATGCAGTCCGCGCGTTCGCGCGACCCGATGGAGATCGTCGCGACGTCGGCGAGGATCACCAGATCGATCCTCGAGCACAGCAGCGACATCGTCCACGCGCTCGTCACGGGCGCCGCGGCCGAGCCGGACCTCGACGCGGTGCTGGCCGAAGGCCAGCGTCGTCACGCCGCAGGCGCCGCGTCGATCGTCGCGGCCCTGGACGCCCTGGACGCCCTCGACCCGTCGGTCGACCGCGACCAGGCCGTCGACACGCTCGCAGCGATCTCCGACTTCCGGCTCGCGCTCGTGCTCAACGAGAACTACGGATGGTCCCTGGACAGGGTCGAGGCCTGGATCGCCCAAACGAGCCGCGCGCTGCTGCTGCGCTGAAGGTCCGGCACACCGGTCGACCGGGCGTGGGGCGTCGGGGGGACAGCGATGCATCCCGACGCGTCGTCGGACTCGGGCAGCAGGCGGGGCGCGAGCACGGCGGCGATCGCTCGGATCGGCACGTTCACGAAGAGCACCGACTCGCTGCTGCTGGGCGAGAGCGCGCTCGCGCTCGCGCTCGCGCTTGACCACGATCGCCTGCCGGACGGTGCCCAGCGTCCTCGCCGACCGCCTGCGGGCCGTGGGGCAGACCTGGGACGTCGACCGTACCGGCGCGGCACCGCCGTCACCGCAGCCGGTCAGCACGACATGACGGTCATTCATGCCGCATTGCGCGCGGCCGTGAGGACTGAGCGCCTCTCGCGATTTTCTAGCGCCTTCTTGGCGCATCGAGCGGCCAAATTTGGCTTGGCTGAGCCGAATGCCGCGCGTCCGCCGCTACGGAACCGAAGGTCAGAGGTTCGAATCCTCTCGGGCGCCGCTACGTGAATCCCAGTGCTGGAGGGGATTCCCGGCGGTGGCGAACGGCACCGGGTGGCAACACCCGGGGGGCAACAGTGAGCAGGTTGCCCCTGAGCGGACCGATGCGCCGGGCATCTACAGGGGTGGTTCGAAGTAGGTGGTGGTCTACCGCGTCGACGGCCGGCAGCGCAAGCCGTACGCCGACACGCTGGCCGAGGTTCGAGCGATCAAGCTCGAGCGCGACGGCGAGGCGCGCGCGCTGCGGCGCGGCCCGACGCTGCACGGGTTCAGCCTCGCCTGGCTTGATCGCTACGCCGGCAGGCAGGCGATGCGGGTGCCGTCGGGCGGTCGGAGGTGGCGAGTCCGAGGGCAGCGCGCCGCGGGGTGTCGCACGTCGTGTTTGGATTCCCGTAAGGACTCCCGGCCTAGGATGGACTGGTGCCTTCGCTGTTCTGCGATGTTGAGCTCGCCGCGCGCATCGAGCGGGCCGAGGCCCAGCTGATCGCGTGCGTTGGCGCCGAGACGCGTCGGCGCACAAAGTCCGCGGACGGGTTCGCGATCCCGATTGCGGGCGGGTTGGCGAGCTTCGCGGAGCAGGGCTCGCCGTACAACAAGGTCGTCGGGCTCGGGTTTGGCGGCGTGCCGAGCGCTCCCGCGCTCGACGAGATCGAGCAGGCGTTTGCGGCCCGTGGCGCGCCGACGCAGATCGAGCTCGCCCACCTTGCCGATCCCGACATCGGCGAGCTTCTGACCGGACGCGGCTACCGGCTGGAATCGTTTGAGAACGTCCTCGGCTGCGCGATCGCGCGCGGGCTCGAGCGTACGACGCCTGCAGGTATCGAGGTTCGACGAAGCGGGGACGAGGAGCTCGACGCGTGGATCGACGTCGTCGTCGATGCCGCCGCGCATCCCGATACGCAGGGGGTGCCGTGGCAGGGAACGCGGAACGCGACTCGGCGGCGGCGGGACTCGTGCGCTACGCCGCCCTGCGCGAGGGGGTGCTGGCCGGCGGCGCGAGCTTGCGCATCGACGCGGGCGTTGCGCAGCTCGCCGGTGCCGGGACCGCACCGGCGCATCGGCGGCGAGGGATTCAGAGCGCACTGCTCTCCTACCGTCTGGCGGACGCGGCGGCGGCCGGCTGTGATGTTGCCGTGATCACGACTCAACCGGGATCGCGATCGCATCAGAACGCGCAGCGCCAGGGCTTCGACTTGCTCTACACGCGCGCCGTCCTCGTCAATCACCCCTGACCTCACCGGCGGCTTCATGGCGCGACGAAGCGACGCGTCGCCCCCCACCGGAGCACCTATCGGCTGCACAACCGGACCGGGGCAACACCGCGGAATGGACGAGCACCGACTGTGCGGGACCGGCAGCCCGTGTCGTCCACAGGAGGTCTGTCGGGCCCAGCTGTGACGTGGTGCGCCGACTTCTGCGGTCGACCCTTGGGACG
>VAYD01000065.1:0-7744 GCA_005883905.1 Actinomycetota bacterium | reverse complement strand
ACGCCGCCGCCTAGGTTCCCGAGATTCAGCGTCGTCTCCGGAAGCGGCCCCGGCCCCGGGTGGGGGTCGAGGCCGCTCCAGCTCCGTAGTGCCTAGTTCCTCCTGGCCGTGGTACCGAGCGCGAGGGTCAGGCGCTGGGAGCTCGAGGCGATGCTGCCCTGCGCGCCCGTCGAGGCGATCGCGCGGACCAGGAGGCGGCCCGTGCGGCCGGCGAGGCGCCGGCTGCCCTTGGCCAACTTCACCTTCAGCGTCGTCGAGGCGCCGGGGGCGATGTTGTAGCGCTTGCTGCCGAGCTCGAGGACGGCCGTCAGCCCAGCCAGCTTCACGGCCGTGGCGGTGCGCAGCGTGAGCGAGCCGGTGCAGCTGCCGGACGACATCGCCGGGCAGCTCACCTTGATCGACGCTATTCCCTTTTTCACCTTGACCGTGCCGCCCCTGATTGTCACCGGTTGCGCGCGGTTGTCGACGGGCGGAGGAGTGGCGACCGTGGTGCGATCGACGGTCTCGAAGCCGTCGAGGATGTCGAGGTCGGCTGTGTCGGCGACGACCGAGTCGTTGCCGGCGCCGCCGAGGGCCACGTCGGCCGTGTTGTCGCGGACGTTGACGATGTCGTCGCCGTCGTCACCCGAGACCACGTCGATGCCGCCACCTGGCGTGATCGTGTCGTTGCCCGAGCCGCCCAGGAACGTCTCCGAGGAGCCGCCCCCGGTCAGCGTGTCGTTGCCCGCGCCGCCCGCACCGGTCACCTCGAAGGCGCCGACGTCGCCGACGCTGGTCGAGTCGTCCCCGCCGAGGCCGTTGGCGTGCAGCGTCTCGCTCGAGCCGATGTCGAGCGAGAACGGCACGAGGTTCGGGCGGTCGAACTTGATGCGTGCGCCGTCCGGCTGCACCGTGAACACGTCGCCCGCCGCCGGAGCGCCGTTGACCTCGACGTCGTCGCGGCCCGCGTCGCCATTCATGACGTCGGTGTTGTCGCCGTTGTTCCAGACCAGCGTGTCGTCACCCGTGCCACCGTTGATCGTGTCGTTGCCGCGGTCGCCGACGATCCGGTCGTCGCCACCGCCGCCGCTGAGGACGTCGTTGCCTTCGCCGCCGAGGAGGAGGTCGGGTCCGTCGGAGCCATTCACCGTGTCCGCACCGGCGCCACCATCGACGGACAGCAGCGTGAGCGCGCCCACGCCATCCTGCGCTGTGAGCGAGTCGTCGCCGCCGAGACCGTTGACCTGGAAACGCTCGGTCGACGCATCGAGCGCGAACGCCTTGAGGTTGCTGCGCTGGAACTTGACGCGACCGGCGTGCGGCTCGACGCTGAACACGTCGCCAGTCGTCGGCGCGCCGTTGACCTCCGTCAGATCGTTGCCGGCATCGCCGTTCAGCGTGTCCGATCCGTCGCCGTTGTTCCACACGAGGGTGTCGTTGCCGCCGCCGCCGTTGACCAGGTCTGCACCCCCGGCTCCGACGAGGCGGTCGTTGCCCTCGCCGCCGTTGAGCGTGTCGTTGCTGTCGGCGCCGGTCAGGAGGTCGTCACCGGGGCCGCCGTCGAGCCCGACCGCGGCGACCTCGTCGCTGTGCGCGAGCACCGTCAGCGAATCGTTGCCGTCGCCGCCGTTGACGATGATCGTGAACGTGCCGTCGGCGGGCACCGTCTGCTCACCGTCGGTCGCGCTGTCCCAGTCCGTAGAGCCGCTCAGGCCGCCGCCGGACTGGTTGTGCACGAGCACCCCGCCGAACGCCGACACCGACACGATCACGTCGTCGTCGGCGCCGTCGAGGTTGAGCGTCGCGGTCGTCCCGACGACCGACGCAGAACTGACTGCAGCGCCGGCGGGGACGGCGGTTGCGCCGAAGGTCGCGGCCGCCGCTGCAGCGAGTGCGGCCAGAATCGTAGATCGCTTCACGTCAAGTCCTTTAGCTGGGCTGTGTGGTTGGCAGCAAGGACGCCCCGCCTGCCGAAACCCTTCCCGCGGGCCGGCGTATCCCGCTCAAGCGTCGCGGCCACCTTCTGGCGCGCCCTGAACACGCGGGTCGTCAGCGTTCCCTCGGGGATGCGCAGGGCCTTGGCGGCCTCGCGGTATCGCAACCCGACCACGTCGACTGCGACGAGCGCGTCGTCGAGCGCAACAAAGCACGACGCTGGAACGCAACACCGCCAACCAGAACGATGCCGACGGCATCCACGTCCTCAGCCGGTTCACCACGGTCATCCGCAACACCGCCGACAGCAACGCGCTGCTCGGCATCGAGGCCGTGTCCGGAATCACCGACGGCGGCGGCAACCGCGCGTTCGGCAACGGCAACCCGTTGCAGTGCACCAACGTGTTCTGCAACTAGGGCTTGGCAGCCGGATCAGTCTGACGTCGCGTTCGGTTCCGATTTTCTGGCGCATTATTGGCGCCTTTGGGCACCGGATTTGGCTTACCTAAGCCGACTCTCGCGCTCACGCCGCGGTCTACGGAACCGAAGGTCAGAGGTTCGAATCCTCTCGGGCGCGCTGGGAACCCGCTGGTAACGGTGGGTTTTCTCGTTCCGGGGGCCCCGGCGAGACCTGGGCGGGACCCCGCCGCCGGCAGGCGAACTCAGGCCTGTTTGACACCTATGAGGTGTAAAGCAGGCCTCGGTTCGCAATGGCGTCGCTCCTATGCGTCTACCCCAGGCGTGCTCCGGTGAGCCAACAGCGCTAGGTGTAAGACCCGAGGAGGTTGTTCAGCTCGCTGAGGCGCGCAGCGACGGGGCGGCGCGACGCGCCGCCCCGTCTAGCCCCTAGCCGCACCTTTACCGGCGGCCTCAGCCGATCGCGCGCGGCACGTGCCGCGCGCGCCGGCGGCTGCTCACCAGCAGCAGCACGCCGCCGCACAGCGCGATCAGGCCGAGCATTGCGGCGGCGCCGATTCCGGCGTCGCTCCACTCGAATCCGTTCGAGGCCACCTGGACGACATGCGGCGTCGAAGCGGGGTCCGGCTTGGAGGTCGAGATACCCGTCGCGTCACGCGCATCGGGTGAGCGCAAGTCGGTGATCTCCGACGTCTTCGCGACATCGGACGCAGCGGGACCGCGCGCCGCGTCGCGCGCGTCCGGCGAGCGAAGATCGATGACGCTGGTCGTTGACTGCGCGGCATCCCTGGCGTCGGGCGAGCGGAGGTCCTTGCCGGTCGAGTTGTTGCCGAACGTGGTGCCTGTCAGGCCGATCGTGGCCAGGCCTGCCACGACGATGATCTGGGTGAATCGGCGCATTTCCGCCTCCTTGCTTGGCGCGGCCGCCGGTTGCGGTCGCTTGTTGGCGGAACCCTCGGTCCGGCCGGTAGAGGATCGCGGTACGACTTGGTTAATCGCGATAGAGATGCGGCTTTCAGTGCCTCGCGAGGAGATCGGCGCGCGGACTGATGCTTCCCTCGAAGCGCCCCTCACCCTCTTTGATCCGGTAGAGCCCCATCTTTGTCAGCGTCGTGTCCCCGTAGCGGTCGATCTTGAAGTCGCCGATCAGCCCGCCCTTGACATCTGCTTGGAACAGCGCCGCCCTCACCTTGTCGCGCGAGCCGTCCGACCGGGCAATCGCGTCGAGCACCAGTTGGGCGGCCTGGGCGGCGTTGACGGAGAGGCAGCAGGGGTATTGCGAGTAACGCCGCCGGAACTCCTCCGCGAACGCGCGACCGGCCGGCGGCAGCGCGCGCGCCGGCACCACCGCGATCGTCAGGAGCAGGTTCTCGGCGGAGGCACCCGCGCCCTCGACGATCGCGCTCGGCTGGTCCATGCCGTCGGGGCCGACCAGCTGGGCATGGGGCAGCACCGCCCGGAGGTCCTTGATCAGCTGCGGCGCGTTCTCGAAGACGTAGCCGGCCATCAACACTGCATCGGGATGCGTGCCGGCGACCCGTTTGGCGAGCGCCCGGTAGTCCTTTGCCTTTGCGTTCCACTGCGTGCTGCCCGCGAGTGTGGCGCCCAGCTTGCGCGCCGCGAACGAGAACGCCTCGCCAATCCCGATGCCGTAGGGATCCTTGTCGGTCAGGACATAGGCGCGCTGCTTGCCGTGGTCCTTCAAATACGTAGCCACTGCTGCCCCCTGGACGTCATCGGCCGGCACGATGCGCACGAAGTTGCGCGCGCCGCCGCCGTAGAAGCTGGCCGGTTCGCCGGGTCCCACGCCCGGTCCACTCCGGGTGAGGCCGAGATATGTGGTCGATCCGCTGATGACCGGGATCGCACCGCCCGGGGCCTTGCTGAGGATGCCGAGCATCGACGCGGCACATGAAGAGAAATGCGGCCCGACGACTGCCAGCACGCTGCGGTTGCGCGTGAAGGCGCGCGCATTGGCTGCGCATTTCTTTGGGTCTGCGAAGTCCGACGTCGCCGTCGTCTCGTCACATATCTGTAGGCCGATGCGATACGGGCCGGCCTTCCAGTCGTGTTGGGCCAGGACGAGCTTGAGCGCCTGCGCGATCTGCACACCGTGTTCCTTGACTTGACCCTGTAGGGCGGTGGACGCGGCGATCAGGAACTGCGGGCGACCCGCGCCGCCGTAGGTGATCGGCGAGCAGCCGCTGCTCGCGATCGAGCGCGCCGGCGGCGGCGGCGCGGGTTTCTTGGAGCTCGTCCCGCAGGCAGCGATCGTTATTGCGGTGGCGGCGGCCGCGACGGCTGGCAGGGATGCGCGCATCACTTCGAACCTCCCGGAAGTTTCTGATCCAGTGCAGTCGTGGTCGTCCAGATAGTCGACTGCGTCGCGGCGACGCGTTCGAGCGCGCCGCCCACCCAGATGCTCTTCGCGGTCGGTGAACGACCGTCGAGACGCGAGAGTGAGCCGTCGAAGTTCGCGATCCAGGCCGTCCGCCCGCTCGCGGCGATGTCGGCCGGAAGGCGATCGATCCCGAGTTCGACGGTCATCTCCACGCTGCGCGTGTCCGGGTTGATCCGGGTCACTGTCGCCGAATTGCCATTCAGGACCCAGACGGCGTCACTGCCGGCTGCGATCGCGGTCGGTGCAGGCAACGCCGGTCCCTGACGCGCGGCGATCGGGATGCGATCTGTGACTCGGCCGCTTGCCGGGTCGAGACGGAGGACCGTCGCTGTCTTGGCCGCGAGCGCCCACACCGCGCCGGCACCGGCGGTCACAGCGTCCACGCGGCGGCCGGCGTCGTTCCGCTCGGTGTGCGTGGTCTCGGCGTCGATCCGAAAGATGCTCCGCGACCCATTCGTCAGCCACACCGCGTCCGCTGTCGCGGCCAGCGTTGCCCGCGCGACTCGTAGACGCTCAGCGCCTGTGGCGGCCGGCGGCGCACGAGGGAAGCGAATCCGGCGTAGCACGGTCCCGTAACCCGGCCGCACCCGAGCAAGCACGCCGCTACTCGCGTCTGCGACCCAGACCGAGCCGGCGCCAAAGACGACGGCGTCCGGCCGGCCGCGGAGCGGAGTCGTCCTGAGGATCTTGCGAGTACGGGCGTCGATACTCGTCAGCGAGGCCGAGTCGATCGTCGTCACCCATAGCCGCCCATCGCCCACAGCGGCGTCGATCGGCCGCCCGGGCAGCGGCACGGCGGCGACGGGCCGCGAGCGGGATGGATCGACCACCACGATCGAATTTGGCGCAGCGTCGACTGCCACCGTCGCGCTTGGATCACGCCCGCCGGAGCGCGTGGTGATCACGATCGCGCCGGCGGCAAGGATCAGCGTGGCCCCGCCGATGAGAAGCCAGGCCGGTCGGCGCGCGCGGTCCTCGGTCGCTGGCGGTGCCGCTGTCGAAGGGGGCGCCGGGCGACGGCGTCTGCGTGGAGCGGCCAGCTCGTCGTCATGGGTCAGGATCTGCTGCTCGAGCCGACGCAGGTCGGGGCTCGGCTCGATCCCGAGCTCGTCGCGGAGCAGTCGGCTCCCCTGGCGATAGGCGTCGAGTGCTTCCGACTGCCGGCCGCAGCGATAGAGCGCGACCATCTGCAGCGCGCGGAAACGCTCGTGCAACGGATGCGCCGCGACGAGCGATTCGAGGTCGCTCGCCACGTGCGCGTGCTCGCCCAGCATGAGCTGCGCCTCGATGCGGGTCTCGAACGCAACCGTGCGCAGCTCCTCGAGACGCGCCGCCTCGGCCTGTGCGAAGGACGCATAAGCGACGTCGTCGAGAGCCGGGCCCCGCCAGAGCTCGAGCGCGCCCTGGGCTTCAGCCGCCGCGCTCTGGGCATCGCCGTCGGCGAGCGCCAGTTCCGCAGAGGCGAGCCGCTGCTCGAACAGTCGCGCATCGACCTGCTCTGGCCGCACCGTGATGACGTAGCCGCTGCCGCGCGTGGCAAGGAGCTCTCCGTCCGCGGACAGCGCCTTCCGAAGCTGCGAGACGTAGACCTGCACGCTCTTCGCGGCGGTCACGGGGGGATGCTCGTCCCAGAGCTCGTCGATGAGGCGCTCCGCTGAGACGACCTCGTTCGCGTGGATCAGCAGATTCGCGAGGAGGGCGTGACGCTTCCCGGAGCCGATGTCAACCGACCCGTCGTCGGTGAACACCTCGAGTGGGCCCAGTAGGCGAAACTGCATTTGCGAGTCACGCGGAGCCTACGCCGGTCGGAGCTGAAAGCCGAAAGCTCACGGCCGGTGCCGCTTGGGGTCGCGAGCGAATCGCGGCCCAAACGGTTTGCTGGACGGCGAGCGAAAAAGCGACGGTGCGCTCCACGCCATCGTGTGCGGCTGCGAGGCGAACTAGCAGCGCGCCCCCACGCTCGGCGAGAGCCGATCAGGGTTTCGTGCTGTCGATACGCGGCAACGCGGCGAGTCGTGCATCAGTGGATGCGGCTGCGATCTCCGCGGGCAGGGCGGCGAGCTCTACGCGGCGAACGAAGTCTTGGGGACGCCCCAGGGGGGAGAAGAAGTTGTCGTAGTGCGTTGGGACGATCACGCGCGGGTCGAGGCGCGGAAGGATGCGCTCCCAGTAGCGCGGCGTGAAGTTGCGTCCTGCGACACCTGCGAGGAAGACATCGACGGACTCGCTGGGCAGCTCGGCGTCGTCGAGGTTGGCGCTGCCCTGGTGATAGAGCGAGCTTCCGGCGACATCGATGCGGATGCCGTAGACGGTGCCGCACTTGTAGGCGCCCGGAGCGAGGCCGTCGAGGTGGTCGCACGTCAGCTCGCCATCCATCGGGACTTTGCGCCCGAACAGCAGCTTCGAGTGACGGCTCGGCACGAAGCGCACGACGAACGGTCCCAGCTCGTACCGTCGGTGGGGCTCAACCTCGACGGCCAGGTCGCCAACGCCGTGCAAGCGCATCAGGTGGCCCAGCGACGCTGAGCCGTAGGCCTTCGCGCCGTAGCGCCGGGCAATCGCTGGCGCGTCCACCGCGTGGTCGAAGTGCGTGTGGCCGACGAGGACGCCGGCCACCCTTCCGGCGACGCTTGCATAGCGGTCAATCAGCGCGACGTCCGGTATCGCGGTACGGCGCAGGAGCAGCGAGCGCAGCGGCACGCGCGAGACGTACGGGTCGATGAAGATCGACGTTCCCTCGTAGGTCAGGCGGTGCCCGGACACGCCGAGCCACGAGATGGTCAGACCCGGTGGGAGGCCGACCCCGACCCTCTCCAGCTCGCTGACGACCTGCGCGTCGTCTGACGAGGAGCCAGCCACCGCCTCAGCCTCCCACACGCTCGCTTCGGACGACGAGCGGGCGTCTGACTTGGTGCGGGCCTTGTGCCTGCTCGCCGCTGGCGCCCGGCGCACCGACCGTGATTCTGATTTTTTGGCGACTTTTTGGCGACTTGGAACCCGAATTTGGCTTAG
>VAYD01000456.1 GCA_005883905.1 Actinomycetota bacterium | reverse complement strand
GAACGCGGAGCCCGGCCCGAGCAACAGGCCGGCGCCGGCAACGTGGCGGATGAACTGGCGGCGCGAGTGCTCGCTGCCGTCGAGCATCCGCTCGACGATGCCGTCGAGGTCGTCATGCGGCATTGGGGGTCTCCTGTCTTTGAACGACGAATGTGTGGGCGGGATCCCAGGCCAGCGACACGTCGCGGCCGGGGCCGATGGATCCGGCGCTGTCGCCGTCACGGTTGGGCGCGATCACGGTCAGCTCGCGTCCCGTCTTCGTTTCGACGACGTACTGGATCGACGTGCCAAGGTAGCTTGCGACTGTTACGCGCCCGTGAATCACGTTGCGGCTCGCGCTGGACCCCTCGCCGGTCGAATCCGACGAGGCGATCTCGATCTTCTCGGGCCGGATCCCGATCCGGACGGGCCCGCCGTTGACGTTCGCGAAGCGGTCGCTGGGCACGAAGACGCGCTCGCCCTCCTCGGCGTCGAACGTCGCCATCGTGCCGTCACGCGAGCCGACGGTGCCGTCGACCAGATTGGAGATGCCGAGGAAGTTCGCGACGAACTCGGTGCGCGGGCGCTCGTAGAGCTCCTCGCCGCCGCCCATCTGCTCGATGCGGCCCTCGTTCATCACCGCGATCGTGTCGGCCATCGTCAGCGCCTCCTCCTGGTCGTGCGTGACGTGCACGAAGGTGATGCCGATGTCGGCCTGGATGCGCTTGAGCTCGATCTGCAGCTGGCGGCGCAGCCGCAGGTCCAGCGCGCCGAGCGGCTCGTCGAGGAGCAGCGCGCGCGGGTGGTTCACGAGGGCGCGCGCCAGCGCGACGCGCTGCTGCTGGCCGCCTGAGAGCTGCTGCGGCCGGCGGCTGCCGAGCCCGGTCAGCTGCACGAGGTCGAGGATGTCGCCG
>VAYD01000455.1 GCA_005883905.1 Actinomycetota bacterium | reverse complement strand
TATCCGGGGTGTCCTGCATGGTGGGAGCGGCGTCCGCCATCGCGTCCATTCTCAAAGGGGCCACGCACGCCGCGCAAGTGCCGCGACGTGGTCGGTTTGGGTCCGGCATTGTCCATCATGAACAACGCCGACGACGTTTGGGCGCGAACCGGCCAACGGAGTACAACTCGTGGCATGCCGCCGCGCCCCACAGGACTGCATGCCGCCGACGCCCAGGATGACTTCCTGCGCGCCCGTCGCCGCCGGGCGCTGGCGAGGCTGCGGGCGCGCGCGGCTCGCAGGCCCGGCGACTTCGACCTGATCCTCCCGTTGGACGAGGTCGTCGCGGCGCTCGGCCGCGTGGGCGAGCGTGACCTGGGCGTCCAGGTGATTCGACCGCTCCTTTCGCCCGACGTCAGCGCGCATGCGCACGCGCTGGGAGCGGATCGCGGCGGCAATGCGCCGCGGCGAGCCGCTGCCCCCGATCGAGGCCTACCGGATCGGTGAGGCGCACTTCGTCCGCGACGGGCACCACCGCGTGTCGGTGGCGCGCGCGCTGGGCATCGAGCAGATCGAGGCGCACGTGATCGAGATCCTCACCCGCGTCGGGGCCTCGCGCGGGCTGACGGTCGCCGACCTGCCGCGCAAGAGCCACGAGCGCGTGTTCCGCGAGCGCGTCCCGCTCCCGCCCCAGGACGCGGCGCGCATCAAGCCCAGCGACCCGCTCGGCTACGGCGTCCTGGCCGAGGCGATGGAGGCGTGGGCCTTCCGCGCCGGCCAGGAGCGCGGCGAGCTGCTCAACCGCGAGCGCGCCGCGCGCGAGTGGTTCGACACCGAGTACGTGCCGCTCGTCGAGACGCTGCGCGACGCCAGCCAGATCGGCAAGGGCACGGAGACCGACGCCTACCTGCGCGTCGGTCCCGAGCGCTACGACAGGCTCGTGGTCTCGCCGCCCGAGGACTGACCGCCCTCGGCCGGCGCCTCGGGCGCGGGCTGCAGCGCGGACTCACCGCCTTCGGCGGCGTGGGCCCCGACCCCGATCTCGCTCGTCGACGCGCCGCCGTCGCTCTCGGACAGCACGAGGTTGCGCCCGGACCGCGCCTCGAACAGGTGGATCGTCTCGGGATGCAGGCCGAGCTGCATGCGCTGCCCCGCGGTCGCCTTGGTGGCCGGGTCCAGG
>VAYD01000064.1 GCA_005883905.1 Actinomycetota bacterium | reverse complement strand
GGTGACTGCGGGCGTCTTCGCCGGCGTCGCGGCGTTGATCCTCGTCTGGTGGCACGCGTCGGAGGCGACCGTCGACGTGCGGCGCGCAGGATCGCTGCCGCTCGGCGTGTGGGGGATGGTGATGCTGATCTTCACCGAGGGCTCGCTGTTCGTGACGCTGCTGGGCTCGTACTGGTACCTGCGCTTCCACGATGCGACGTGGCCGCCGCACGGCATCCCCGATCCGAAGGTCGCGCTGCCGGTGGTGATGACGGCGGTGCTGCTGGCGAGCGCGGCGCCGGTCGTGCTGGCGGCGCGTGCCGCGGTGGCCGGGCGGCTGGCGGCGGCGCGCGGGCTGCTCGCGCTGGCGCTCGTCGTGCAGCTCGGATATCTCGCGGTCCAGGTCCTTCTGTTCCGCCATGACCTGCTCGATTTCTCGCCGCGCGACCACGCCTACGGCTCGATGTACTTCGGGATGCTCGCGCTGCACCACGCGCACGTGGTCGCGGGCGTGCTGCTGAGCGGTGCGCTGCTGGCGAAGCTGGCCGGCGGGCTCACGTCGTACCGCGTGACCGGGATGCGCGCGATCGCGTGGTACTGGTGCTTCGTCGCGGCGCTGGCCGTCCCCGTCGTCCTGACCCAGGTGTCGCCGTCGCTATGAGCGATCGTGAGGCATCGCGGCTGATGTGGGTCGGCGTCTGGGCGCCGCCGGCGGCATGGGCGCTGCAGCTCGCATTCGGCGTGATGTTCGGCTTCGCGCAGTGCGGACCCAACGGGCGCCGCTGGCAGCTGTCGCTGGACACGTGGTCGGTGGCGAGCGCGGTCGTGGCCGGCCTCGTCGCGGTCACCGGAATTGCCGCGGCGATGGTGGCCTTCCGCGGCACGACCGATCGCAGCGACGGGCCTCCGCCGGGGTCGCGGATCCACTTCATGGCGGCGATGGCGCTGGCGATCGGGCCGCTGTTCCTGGCGATCATCGTCCTCGACGGCCTCGGCACGGGCCTCGGCGAGCTGTGCCGCCAGTCATGAGGCGCCTGGCGGTCGTGCTGGTGGCGCTGGCGGCGGCGGCTGCGCCGGCGCAGGCGCAGCCGCCCGCCGGGGTCGCGCGGCCGGCGAACGAGACCGCGCTGTCCCCGATCGACCTCGGCGCCGCGCTGTACGCCGGCAACTGCTCGACGTGCCATGGCGTTGCCGGGCGCGGGACGCCGGACCGGGCCCCCTCGCTGCGCGACGCGGGCGCGCAGGCGGCGGACTTCTACCTGCGCACGGGTTACATGCCGCTCAACCATCCCGACGAGCAGCCCAAGCGCGGGCGCGTGGAGTTCAGCGAACGTGAGCTGCGCGCGCTGATCGCGTACGTCGCATCGCTCGGCAACGGGCCGCCGATCCCGACGCCGCATCCGCAGCGCGGGAGTCTGAACGAGGGCCTGCGCCTGTTCACGAGCCACTGCGCCGGCTGCCACCAGATCGCCGGGCAGGGCGGCGTCGTGACGGGCGCGCGCGTGCCGCCGCTCGACCAGGCGACGGCGACGCAGATCGCTGAAGCGGTGCGCACCGGCCCGTACCTGATGCCGAGGTTCTCCGACCGCGAGATCACGCCCTCGCAGCTGGACTCGCTCGTGCGCTATGTCCAGCTCACGCAGCATCCGCAGGATCGCGGCGGGTGGGGGATCGGCAACCTCGGCCCGTTCCCGGAGGGGATGATCACGTGGCTGCTCGCTGCGGTCGTGCTGATCGCGACGTGCATGGTGATCGGAAGGAGGCTCGGCTCGTGAAGCGGTTCTTCCTGGCGCTGCTGGCGATCATCAACGGGTTCCGGCGGCGGCGCTCCGAGGAGCCGCCCGGGCCCTCGGGCCCGATCGTGTCGCCCGGTCCGCCGGCGCCGCGCGGAGCGGAGCTGGCGGTGGCCGCGCTGCTGCTCGTCGCGGCGCTCTTGGGAGTCGGGTTCATGTTCGTCTACGCCACCGAGAGCGTCGGCAACCGCACCCAATGGGAGGGGCTCACGCTCGGCGGGGCGTTCCTGTTCCTCGCCATCGCGCTCATCACCGCCGGCAAGCATCTCGTGCCCGAGGAGGAGGTCGAGGAGGACTACCACGACCCCGAGCACCCGTCGGAGGAGGAGGCGATCGACCAGATCGTGCGCGAATCCGGCTCGCGCATCACGCGCAAGAAGCTGCTGATCACCGCGGGCGGGGCGGCAGGCGCGGCGGTGGGACTGGCGGCGATCACGCCCGCGCTGACACTCGGCCCATTGCTGGACACGGACGAGCTGCGCGACACGCCCTGGCGGCGTGGGCTGCGGCTGATCGGCGACGACGGCAAGCCGATGTTCGCCGACCAGGTCGAGGAGGAGACGTTCTACACCGCGTTCCCGGAGCACGCCAAGCGCGACCTGCTCGGCGCGCCGGTCGTCGTCGTGCGGCTGCCGCCGGCGCAGCTCAAGCTGCCGCCGGAGCGGGCGCAGTGGGCGCCGATGGGCATCGTCGCGTTCTCGAAGGTCTGCACGCACGCGGGCTGCGCGATCGCGCTCTACCGCAAGCCGACGTTCGCACCGACGCAGCCGCGGCCGGCGCTGGTGTGCCCGTGCCACTACTCGACATTCGATCCGGCGCGCGGCGGCGAGGTCATCTTCGGCCCGGCCGGCCGGCCGCTGCCGCAGCTTCCGCTGATGGTCGGCAGCGACGGGGTGCTGCGCGCCGGCGGGAACTTCTCGGGCCAGGTCGGGCCGAGCTACAGCACGGTGCGCAGCCGGGGGCCGACCTGATGATCCGCCGAGCGGTCGCCTACCTGGACCGTGGCACCGGCGCGTCGCCGCTGCTGCGAAAGACGCTGCGCTACGCGTTCCCGGACCACTGGTCGTTCCTGCTGGGCGAGGTCGCGCTGTACGCGTTCATCGTCCTCGTCGGCACCGGGATCTACCTGACGCTCTTCTTCGAGCCGAGCCTCGCCAAGACCACGTACAACGGCGTCTACGCGCCGTTGCGCGGGATGGAGATGAGCCAGGCCTATAAGTCGGTCGTCGACATCTCCTACGAGCGCAACGCCGGGCTGCTGTTCCGCCAGACCCACCACTGGGCGGCGGACGTGTTCGTCGCGGCGGTGATCCTGCACCTGATGCGCGTGTTCTTCACGGGCGCGTTCCGGCGGCCGCGCACGCTGATCTGGACGATCGGGCTGCTGATGCTCTTCACGTCGCTGCTCGAGGGCTACCTCGGCTATTCGATGGTCGACGACCTGCTGTCGGGCATGGGCCTGGCGATCGGCTACGGGGTGGCGCTGTCGATGCCGATCATCGGCGGCAACCTCGCGCTGGCGATCTGGGGCGGGCAGTTCCCGGGCGTCCACGCGTTCGAGTCGCGGATGTACATCGCCCATGTCCTGATCTTCCCGGCGCTGATCGCGACGCTGATCGTGCTGCACCTGGCGCTCGTGATGCGCCACCACCACACGCAGTTCCGGATGTCGCCGCGGGCGACCGAGCGGCGCGTGATCGGGCTGCCGGCGTTCCCCGCGCAGACGCCGCGCTCGCTCGGGCTGATGCTCGCGGTTGCGGCCGTGCTGTTCCTGCTCGGCGGGCTCGTGCAGATCAACCCGATCTGGCAGTGGGGTCCCTATCAAGTGGCGCAGGGCACCAACGGCGCACAGCCCGACTGGTACCTCGGCTGGCTGATCGGAGCGTTGCGCCTGGTGCCGGGCTTCGACCTGACGATCGGCGACTACACGCTCGTCGGCAACCCGTTCTGGGGCGGCGCGCTGTTCCCGCTGGTCGTGCTCCTCGTCCTGCTCGCGGTCCCGGCCGCCGAGCGGCGACTGACGCGCGACGGCTCGACCCACAACCTCGCCGACCGTCCCCGCGACGCCCCCGGCCGCACGGCGTTCGGCATGGCGTTCCTCACCTGGGTCTCGCTGATCTTCGTCGCCGGCTCGGCCGACCGGATGTACGTCTTCCTCGGCCTGAGCTACGAGGGCCAGATCTGGTTCTACCGCGTGGCCTCGCTCGTGCTGCCGTTCGTCGCCTACTTCGTGACGCGACGCGTATGCCTGGCCCTTCAGGAGGCCGAGCGGATCGACGCCGAGCGCGAGCTCGCCGAAGCCGAGGCGGCGGCGGCGCGGCTGCCGGCGAGCTGAGATCCGAAAGGGGTCAGGTCTTTCATTGCCACATGCGGCAAAGAAAGACCTGACCCCTGTCAGGGGCGCGGCGCCAGCGGCGAGGTCCCGTAGCGGCCCGCGCGCTCGGCGAGGAGCCGGTCGGTGCCGGCGTCGAGGAGCGACTGGCGCAGCTCGGCCTCGCGGGTCCAGCGCAGGAAGAACCAGGCGAACGCGATCAGGGTCACGACCGCGCCCTCGATGAGCATGATGCCGCCGGCGACTCGCTGGTCGTCGAGCGCGTACGCGCTGTAGACCGGGCGGCCGGCGAAGAGGAACGCGGTCGCGAGCGCGGCGCCGACGGTCCGGACGGCGAGCACGTAGGCGGCCTTCCAGGCGGTGCCGAACCAGCGCGGGCCGGGCAGCGGCTCGACGACGGCCGCCCACATGAGCGCTCCGCACGTGAAGAACATCCCGTGCTCCAGCGCGTGAACGAGGTCGTGATCGAGCGCCGCCACGTACAGGGCGGGCGTGTGCCACGCGCACAGGTTCAGCGCCCACAGCGCCAGCGCCACCGGCGGGTACGCCAGCCGGCGCAGCCACCGCACCGGCCGGAACGCGAGGACCGGGCGAAGGATCCGCCCGTCGAGCCCCAGCACCACCAGCAGGGGCGCGAGATCCCCGAGCAGGAGGTGCTGCGCCATGTGCCCGTCGAACCGGCGCGCCGTATCGAACGGCAATGCCAGGGCCGCCACCACGACCGCGAGGCCCGTGTACATGCACGCCTGCTTGCCCAGTGGGACGGGGCGGCCCTTGCCGGCCAGCGTGTGAGCGCGCTTGGCGTACACCGCGGCGTACAGGGCGGGTGGCACGACCTGCACTGGATCGAGCGTCCAGGCGCTCACCAATCGCTACGTACCCTGGGTTTGGGATTGCAATACACCGGACGCGGGAACAGGGATGTCAGATGGGTAACGTCATGCGAGTCCTGGACGCCGACCCCGATCTCGGTTCGGCGCTTCCGCCTGAGGTCTTCGCCGTGGCTTCGCGCCACGCGCTGGCAGAGGTCAAGGAGATCCCGGTCGGCGAATGGGACCCGTCGACCTGCTACGACGGCAGCCACCCGCTCGTCGGGCTGCTGCTCGTCGACGGCCTGCTGACCCGCGACATGTCGTTCGCAGGCCGCATGTCCAGCGAGCTCATGGGCGCCGGCGACCTGCTGCGCCCGTGGGACCAGGACGCCGACTTCGATCCGATCCCGGTCGACGTCACGTGGCAGGTGCTGGAGAAGGCGAACATCGCGGTCCTAGACCGCCACTTCGCCGCGGTGATCGGCAAGTGGCCGGTGCTCGTGGACGCCGTGGCGGGACGCGCCGTCAAGCGCTCGCGAGCACTTGCGTTTCAACTCGCGATCAGTCAGGTGACCCGCGTCGACGAGCGCCTGTTGGTGCTCATGTGGCATCTCGCCGAGCGCTGGGGCCGCGTGGGCCCCGACGGCGTCCGCGTCCCGCTGCGGCTCACGCACGAGGCGCTCGGCCGGCTCGTAGGAGCGCGGCGCCCGTCCGTGACGACCGCGCTCACCGGCCTGGCCAAGCGCGGCTGCGTCGAGCGCACGCCCACCGGCTGGCTGCTACACGGCGACCCGGCAGAGCAGCTCGCCGAGCTGACGAACGACAACACGGTCTCCGCCGCCTAGTCCGGGTAGAGGCGCTCGGGCCGGTCCCCGGGCGGCCCGTCCGGGCCGTGCTCGATCGCCATCGCCAGCAGCTGCGCGACGTGCAGCGCGCGGCGCGAGGTGGCGTGCTGGATCTGGGTCTTGCAGGAGAAGCCGTCGCCGACGATCAGCGTGTCAGCCGGCGCCTCGCGGACGGCGGGCAGCAGCCGGCGCTCGCCGATCTTCATCGACACGTCGTACTTGTCGCGCTCGAAGCCGAACGAGCCGGCGAGGCCGCAGCAGCCGAAGTCCGGCGCCTGGGCGTCCATACCCATCCGCCGCAACAGGTCGAGCTCCTGGTCGGCGCCGAGCACCGCGCGGTGGTGGCAGTGCAGGTGCACGATCGCCTTGCGGTGCAGTCGCGGCGGCTCGTAGTCCGTCAGGTGGTCGAGCAGGAACTCCGGCAGCGTCAGCGTCTGCAGGCTGAGGCGCAGGGCGTCCTCGTCGTAGCTCAGCAGCGCGGGCAGCTCGTCGCGGAACGCTGCCACGCAGCTCGGCTCCAGGCCGACGACCGGGACGCCGGCGCGGATGTGCGGCCGCAGCACCTCGAGGTCGCGCAGGAGCAGCCGCTCGGCCAGCCCGAGCATGCCGTAGTCGTACAGCGGCCGCCCGCAGCAGACCGCCCTGCCCGGCACCATCACGCGGCAGCCCGCGTCCTCGAGCGCGAGCACCGCAGCCTTGGCGACCTCCGCGTGCAGGTACGTGTTGAACGTGTCGACCCAGAGCACGACCGGCGTGCCGGTCGGGTTGAGCGGCGTGCGCCGCGCGAACCAGCGGTCGAACGGCTCCGCGGCGAACGGCGGCAGCTCGCGGTGCGTCGTCAGCCCGCCGGCGAGCTTCACCAGCGACTTGAGGACGGGCGCATGCGTGACCGCGTTGACGAGCCGCGGCGCCCGCGCCGCGAGCCGCGCGTGGAGCATGATCAGCCCCATCGAATAGGCGGGCAGCGGGCGCAGCCGGCGCTTGAAGTGGTGGTGCAGGAACTCGGCCTTGTAGGTGGCCATGTCGACGTTCACCGGGCAGTCGCCCTTGCAGCCCTTGCACGACAGGCACAGGTCCAGCGCCTCGTGGACCTCCTTCGAGCGCCAGCCGTCGGTGATGACCTGGCCGCGCACCATCTCGAACAGCACCCGAGCGCGCCCTCGGGATCCCAGATGCGGCGGAACTCGCCGAACGCCGCCACGAGCTCGGGCCCGTACATCTTCTCCAGCGCCCACGCGCGCGACTGCCCGTCGCCGTGCTCACCCGACAGCGAGCCGCCGTGCTCGACCACCAGGTCTGCGGCCTCCTCGATGAAGTGGCGGTACTTCTGCACGCCTCCGGCCGAGCGCAGGTCGAAGTTGATCCGGCAGTGCACGAGCCCCTGCCCGAAGTGGCCGTACAGCGAGGTGTCGTACTCGTGGCGGTC
>VAYD01000454.1:2065-4761 GCA_005883905.1 Actinomycetota bacterium | reverse complement strand
ATCGCATCCACGACCTCGGGCGGGACCTCGTCCATCCCGTGCGCCTCGCGGGCGTGAGCGTGGATCTCCTCGAACAGCTTCTGGTCGTCCTCGCTGCGGGTCTCCCACTGGCAGCCGGCGACCACGTCGCCGCACCTGAATTGCTTCATCGGCCCTCCTGACCGTCCGGTGGGCCAATCCTAGTCCGGCCGAAAGTGCCGCGAGTACGATCGGCGCGTGTGCCGCCTCCTGGCCTACCTCGGTGAGCCGCTCCCCGCCCGGAGCCTGCTCTTCGACACCGACAACAGCCTCGTCCGGCAGTCGTACAGCCCGCGGATGATGAACACGTTCCTCAACCTCGCCGGCTTCGGCATGAAGGCATGGGACCCCACATCGCTGCACGCCGACGAGCCGTTCACCTACCGCACGACCACGCTGCCGACGTTCGACCGCAACCTGCGCTTCTTCGCCTCCAAGCTCGCGCCCACGTGCCTGGTCGCCCACGTGCGCGCCACCACCTACTCGGGCGAGGGAGTCGTCGCCGACACGAACCTGCATCCGTTCCACTTCCCCGGGACGCGCGTCGTCCTCGCGCACAACGGGCATCTGCGGCAGTTCCCGCGCATGCGCTTTGCGCTCGTCGAACACGTTGACCCGGCGCTTGCACAGCGCATCGAGGGAACCACCGACTCCGAGTGGATCTACGCGTTGATCCTGTCGCAGCTCGACGATCCCTACGGCGTGCCGGACACGCGCGAGCTGGCCGAGGCCACCGCCAACGCGCTGCGCATCCTGCGCGAGGTCCGTGCGGGGCACGGGATCGACACGTCCTCGCCGGTCAACGTCTGCGTCAGCACCGGCCGCAGCCTGGTCGCCACCCGCTTCTCGTTCGACTACGGCTGGTACCCGCCCGCGGACGAGATGCTCGAGACCGACCTGCCGTTCGTCAGCCTCTGGTATGCGATCGGAGGCGAGTACGCCCGGCGCGACGGCGACTGGCGGATGTCCGGCGACGATCCGCCGCGATCTCTGATCATCGCTTCCGAGCCGCTCACGACCGACTCGTCAAGCTGGCTCGAGGTGCCGGAGTACTCGATGCTGACCGCCGAGCTCGGCCCCGGCGGGCTCGAATTCGAGACGCGCGATCTGGATGTCTGACCGCGAGACCGTCGACTTCCTCGCCGCCGTCCCGCTGCTGGAAGGCCGAGACGAGGCCGAACTGGCGGAGCTGGCGCGGGTGATGGGCCGGCGGACCGTGCAGGCAGGCGAGGCCCTCTGGCGCCAAGGGGGCGACCGGCGGGAGCTCCTGTTCGTGGTCGACGGCGCCGTCGCGACCTCGCTGCAGGTCTCCGGGGGGCGGACCGTCGAGATCGGGAGCGCCGGCCCCGGCCAGATGCTGGGCGAGATCGCATTGCTCGACGGCCAAGGGCACACGCTGAGTGTGCGCGCGACCGAGACCACAACCGTCCTCGCGCTGGGGCACTCCGATTTCGCGGCGTTGCTCGCCGGCCAGCGGCCGGCGGCGTTCACGCTGAGGCGCCGGCTCGTGGCTCACCTCACGGCCCGCCTTCGCGATCAGCTCCGGCATCTCGCGGCTTCGCTCGGTGGCGAGCCCGCCACGGACGGCGCACCGGCTGGTGCCGACTTGTTGGAGCCATCCAGCCCGCCCGACAGCAAGTACGTGCGCCGCATGGCGACCTTCCACGACTTCGACCCGCTGGCGCTCTGGGGCTTCCTGACGTCCGGGAAGTACGTCCGCTGCCCGCCGGGCCAGACCCTCGTCGCCGAGGGCGCGCCGTCGGCGGCCTACTACCTGACCATCAATGGCGCCGTCGAAAAGGTGCTGGTTCGCGGCGACCGGCGCATCCGCGTCGGGCTGGCGGGGCCGGGGATGGCGTTCGGCTACGAGAGCCTGATCGACGGCCGGCCGTCGCCGGTCGCTGCGATCACACGGGAACGGGCGCTGCTGCTCGTCCTGCCGTCTGACGTGTTCGAGCAGCTCTTCCACAGGGAGGACGCCATCTCACGCGTCTTCCTCGAAGCCATCCAGCGCGACCTGCTGGTCACGCTGCGACACGCGCTGCGCCCCAGCGCGCGCCTCGCGTCGAGCGTGTAGCGGAGGTACCACATGGGTGCGGCCAACCTTCGGGCGCGCCCTGCGTCTGGGCCACATGACATCGCTTGCGTGCGCCCCGTCCTCCCCCCTCTCGGCAGCGCTCGCGCGCTGCGGCGACCCCGGCACGTGCGACCTCGTCGCGCAGCTGCTGGCCGCGGATGAGACCCTCGTCGCGCATGGCGCAGGCGTCGCGCGGCCACGCTCTGCCGCGCTGCGCTGCTGCACGACACGGGCAAGCGGTACGTCCCCCGCGAGGTGCTGGACAAGCCAGGCCCGCTGCTCGCCCACGAGCGCCAGCTCGTCGAAGCGCACGCCGCGGTCGGCGCGACGATGCTGCTGCAGGCGGGACTGCACGCCGAGGCGGCGATCGTGCGCAACCACCATGAGCGATGGGACGGCACGGGCTATCCGGATCGCCTGCGCGGTGATGCGATCCCGCTCGAGTCGCGAATCATCCTCGTCGCGGACACGTTCGACGCGATGACGTCGGATCGCCCGTATCGCGCTGCGATCCCCCCCGCGCTGGCGCTCGCCGAGATCGAGCGCGTCGCCGGGTCGCAGCTGGACCCGTCCGCCGCGGCGCTGGTGCGTGACGTGGTGG
>VAYD01000454.1:0-2032 GCA_005883905.1 Actinomycetota bacterium | reverse complement strand
GTGGGAGCAAGGGGCGGCGGGACTGAGGTGGCGGCCGGCGGCTGTGGCGTCGCCACCGGGACGAGCGCAGGCTTGGGAGCGGCCTTGCGCTTGGGCTTGGTCGACGGCGCGCGCGGAGCGCGCACCGGGATCGGCGCCGCGGGCTGCGCGATGCGCGCCGGCGCCGCGGCCCGGGCGAGATGGGGCTGCGGCGCCGCGCGATGATGGTGGCGTGGCGGGGTCCTGCGAGGGCTGACCGGCCGGACTCGCACCCGCGGGCCGATCGCCGGCTCCATCGACGGCGCGGCCGGCGCCACACGGGCGGGCGGTTCGGGCGCAGCATCGCCCCGCGGCCAAGCTCCGAGCGTGATACCGGCGACGACGGCCGTCGCCGCCGCGCCGCCGGCCAGCCAGCGCGCTCGGCCGGGACGCAGAAGAAGGCCCGCCCCAGCCGCCTTTGTGGTCGCCGCGGCGCCGCCGCTGAACAGCCCGAGCACCGATTCGCGCAGTCCCGGCATCGGAAGCAGGGGAAGCAGCAGCGCGACCCGGCGGCGCTGATCGCGCAGCTCGTCGCGGTAGGCGGTGCACGCCTCGCATCCGCGCAGGTGATGGCGGATCAACCGGTGGTTCAGCGCGCCGCCGTGGAACGTGGCGAGCTTCTCGCGCACCGTCTCGCACGACGCGTCGCGAGCATCTCGCTGTGTCACGAGCGACGACCGAGCCTGGAAGACCAGCGCCCTGACCTTGGCGGGCTTGCACCCCAGCGCATCCGCGATCTCCGCCTGCGACAGGTCGCCGAGCTCGTACAGCGCCAGCGCTGCGCGCTGCTCGGGCGGCAGCGCGACGATGTCGCTGACCACCGCCTGCAGCGCCTCGCGCCGCTCGACCTGGACCGGAACCGCGGCGGCGCCATCCTGCAGATCGGCGGCGAGGTCGGCATCGACGCTCGCTGGACCGCGGTCGCGAATCGCCGTCAGGGCGTTGTTGCGGGCGACGTGGTAGAGCCAGGCGCGAGGGTGCTCCAGGTCGGTTCCCTCGCTGAGCACACGGTAGGCAGCCATGTACGTCTGCTGGACCACGTCCTCGGCGGCCGCTCGATCGCCGACGTATTGCGTCGCGAACGTCAGCAGGCCGGAAGCGTGGCGGTCATACAGCTCGGCGAAGGCCTGCTCGTCGCCTCGCCCCGCGCGCGCGGCCAATGCGCGATCACGGTGATCGCCGTACCTCGCGAACGGCGTCGTGGGGGCGCTGGCGGCCACCTCGCGCCGACCGTATTCCCGTGCAAACGCCGGGGATCACGCGAACCGCAAGTGCGCAGCTCGGCGTCACGAACCGGTGCAAGGCCGAGGGGGCAGGAGGCGGTACGCACGGCTTTCTGTTCCAGTACCCGGCCGAGGTCGCCGCGGACGTCAACGCGTTCCTGAAGCATCGTTGAGCACGTCGCGGGCGATCGCTTCGGCGGACGCCGGGACCAGCACGTCGCGGGGCCCGGCGGCAAGGAAGTCGGGGACGTCGAACCCGGCGCTGCGGCGAACGAGCGCGGGCACGCCGTGGGCGCGCAGCAGCCCCTCGATGAGCTCCGCCTCGGCCTCGTTCTGGGCTCGGGCGACGAACACGAAATCCTCGGTCTCGGCCATTGCCGCTACCCGAACGTGAAGACGTACGCGTGCACGCCCGGGTCGAGGAACGTGATCTCGAACGTGCTTTCGGCCGCGGGGCCTCGGCGTCGGACGAGCTGGTACATCCGCGGCTCGAACACCGTGCCGGCGCCAGAGGAATCCGCATCGAGGCCGTGGTGCTCGCCCGGCGGCTCGCCGTCGATCAGCACGGTGAAGCGGACTGATTCGCCGGCGGCCGGCGGCGCGAGGACGAGGTTGACGTCGCGCGCCTGGAAGCGGTAGGCGATCGCACCGCCGGCTGCCCCGAGCTTGGCGGCCTCCCCGCTGACCGACCATGCGCCGGTCAGCGCCCACCGATTGAGTTTGAGCGTCCGGGGGTGCCCGTCCACTCGGCCGTCGCGCCGCTCCCGGCCCAGGTAGGTCTCCGGGGAGTG
>VAYD01000063.1:21765-29563 GCA_005883905.1 Actinomycetota bacterium | reverse complement strand
CCGCTGCGCGACCGTCCGCGCCGCCAGCCGGCGCGGCTGCGTGTGCGCGATCGCGCTGCGCCCGAGCTCGAGGCAGAGCTTCGGCAGCTGCGTCGTCTTGCCCGAACCCGTCTCGCCGGCGACCACGACGACCTGGTGCTCGCGCACCGCGGCGAGCAGCTCGTCGCGATGCTCGCTGACGGGCAGCTCGGGCGGGTAGCGGATCGCCGGGGCGATGGCCATGTGGCCGAGGGTATGCGACGCGTCTCGCTAGCCTCCGAGGTCCGGCGGATTGCCCACTCGGCCGGGGTTGCCGCAGACGGCTTCCCAGCCGGGCCACGCACCAGCTTCGCTGGTGGCCAGTCCCGGCGGTCGGGAGTGTCCAACGCCGCCCAGGCGCAATGACACTGCACCTGGGACGTATCCAATCAGCGGTGATCCATGACCGGGCGGTACCCGGCGAGTCGCAGAGGCTCGCCGGGCCGCAGCCCGTCGAGCGACATTTGGGTCTGACGCTTTTGTCGGTCAGCGCGAGCGCAGGCGCCTGACCGACACGTGCGGCGGCTCAGCGGCGTACGTCGTGCGGACGGACCACTGATCGTGCATGCGCACGAAGAAATCCTCGCCGGCCGGACGCCCGGGATCGGCCAGCCAGATCTCGCCGCGCTGGCCGACCAGCCGCGGCAGCAGCTCCTCGAGCACCGGCACGTTGCGCGCCTCGTACAGCACGTCCGCGGCGAGCACGAGATCCCAGGGCCCGCGTTCGACCAGGTCGTCCGGCTCGTACCAGCTCACGACGTCCGCGTCGATCTCCACGCCGTTGCGGCGCGCGTTCTCCGTCGCGAGCGCCACGGCCTCCGCCGACCAGTCCGTGGCGAGCACGCGGCCGCCCGCGAGCGCGGCCGCGATCGACGGCAGCGCCAACCCGCAGCCGAGCTCCACGACCCGCGCGCCGCGCAGCGCGCGGCCATGGATCGCGCGCGCCAGCGCCAGCCCGCTCGGCCACAGCTCGACCCAGTACGGCAGGTACTCGTCGCGCGTTGAGAACGCCTCCTCGTCGAGCAGCGACTCGCGGTCGCGCGGCCGCAGGATCGACAGCTCGCGCTCGGCCAGCGTCACGGTCTCCTCGACGAGGTCGAGCTCGTCCAGCACGGTCAGCTCGTCGTCACCTCGACCGCCGCGGCTGCCTCCTCCAGACGGTCGTCGCCCCAGAACAACTCGTCGCCGACCTGCACGGTCGGCACGCCGAACACCCCGAGATCGATCGCTGCTTCGGTCGCGGCCTTGACCTCGAGCTTCACGTCGTCGTCGCCCACGTGCGCTCGGACCTCCTCGGGGTCGAGCCCGGCCTCCTGCGCCGCGGCGAGCACGCCGTCGAGCTCCTTGATGCCCGCAGGCGAGCCGAAGTGCCGCTGGAACGCGGCGCGCGAGAACTCCCGCAGCAGCCCGGCGCGCTCCGCCAGCACCGCCGCGCGCAGCGGCAGCAGCGAGTAGCTCTCCCTCGGCCAGCCGTCGGGCCACTGCAGCGGCAGACCGAGCGCGGACGCGCGGCGCTCGCAGTCGCGCATCGTCGGCGCGCGCCCGTCGACGTCGAACGACCACGGCTCGCGCTGATGATGGATCAGCAGGAACGCCAGCGCGATCGGCTGCCAGCGCGGGCGCACCGGCAGGACGTCGTCGACACGATGCGCCGCGACGTACGCGAACGGCGAGTTGAAGTCGTAGTAGAAGACCGGCTCGCTCATCAGTGCACCGTCTGGCGCTCGCGGCTGACGGTGAACCCGTGGCCGTTGCGGTTGTGGCAGCTCAGCCCCGTCCGGCGCGAGGTGCACGTGAACGGTCCGACACGCTTGGTCTTGCCGTAGCCGAGGACCGGCGCCTTCGGGTCGCCGATCGTGTCGGTGACGTGGATCAACCGCGCCTTCCCGTGGCGCGTCATGCGAACCGCGCGGTCGTTGAGGAAGAACAGGTCGCAGCGGATCACCAGACCGCTTCCGTCGTTGTAGACGCGGCACGCGATTCGCTTCGAAGGGGTCTGGAACACGGTGTCCTTCGCCACCGCCGGCACGGCGACGGCCAGGAGCGCAGCGAGGACGAACGCGAAGCTCAGGCGGCGCATGCGCCCCAACGTACCTCTCAGCGCAGCTCCTTGCGCACGACGAGTCGCAGCCCCGACCAGACCTCGTCGATCGCGCAGACCTTCGTGTCGACGAGCCCGGTCGGCAGCGCGACGTCGCGGACGATGTCCTCTGTCATGTCGGTGGCGACACGGCTCGCGCGCTTGGGCCAGGCGATCCACAGCATCCCGTCGGGCTCGATCGCCCGGCGCAGCGCCGCGAGCCGCCGTTCGAGCTCGCGCCGCCGCATCGTGAAGAACACGACGAGGTCGGTGCCCTTCGCGAGGCGCGGCCGGACGTCGTCGACGCCGTCCACCGCGAACCCGTCCGGTGGGTTGACATAAACGACGCGCATCCCCTCCTTGAAGCCGAACTTGCGCGCCAATGGCGTTCCGGAATACCCCGCGTTCATCGCGGTCTAGTTCCCGCGGAGACGGCGCTGAAGCTCCGCTGCCTTGGCGGCGCGCTCCTGAGCTTCACGCTCGCTCTGCGCCTGCGCCGCGTTCTCCTGTTCCTCACGACGGTGCAGTTCCACTCGTGCGTGGTCGGCGCACTCAGCCAGGTGCTGCTTCAGGCGCTCCGCGGCCTCCGGTTCCGCGCCGTGGACGGCCAAGCCGTCGCCCAGCACCCTGATGCTGTCCCATTGCTGACCGCGGACCTCCTGCTGGTGCCTCTCCACGATCTGGGCGAATACGCGCACGTACTCCTCCGGTGGCGCCGGAGTCATCCAGTGCACGCCGATCACGCCCTCGGGGGTGACCTTGGCGTTGGCCCAATCGAGCTGCGGAGTGTCCTCAAGCATGGTCTGTCCAGGCTAGACCCTGCTGGAGGCCGCGGCCGTGCTCGCTGGCAATCCAAGCGGCAGCGGTGTCCCGGAATACCCCGCGTTCATCGCCACGGCAGCGTAGAGTCCGTGCCATGAGCGACCTTCAGAGCAGCGCCTACGCCGCCACCGGCGAGCAGGCGCGAGCGCGCGTGAGCACCTCGACGCTGTTCGGCCAGGTGATGTTCCTGGTTGGCATCTCCATCGGCTTCACCGCTCTGGGATCGCTGATCGGCCGCGACATGGCCTACGGCAGCGCCCGCATCCTGAGCTTCGTCGCGATCGGCATGCTGTTCGCACAGTCGTTCGCTGCGCCGCTGCGCCGCGGCGCGCTTGGCATGACGTGGCTGTTCGGCCTGTCGTTCATCCTCGGCCTCAGCCTCGGCCCGGTCATCGCCTACTACTCGTCCGCCAATCCAACGGCGGTGACGCAGGCCGCCGGCGGGACCGCGCTGATCACGCTGTGCATGGGCGCCTGGGGCACAGCCACCTCGAAGGACCTCGCGAAGTGGATCCGGCCGTTGAGCATGGTGATGCTCGGGCTGTTCGCGATCAGCCTGCTGCTGCTCGTCTTCGGCGCCGCCGGCAACCCGCTGTTCAGCCTGGTCGTGCTCGGGGTCTCGGCCGCGCTGCTGGTGGTCGACTTCAACTACATCCGCCGCCACGCCGACGAGGACGACGTCATCTGGCTCGCGACCGGGATCTACGTCTCGATCGTGAACATCTTCCTCTCTCTGCTGAACCTGTTCAGCCGCTGACCGACTCGGCGATCGCGCGCGACAGCTGACCGCCCTGCCAGGCGAGCGGCGAGCTGCCCTCGTCCTCGGTGAGGAGCCGCGCGCCCGGGATCGTGCGCGCGTAGGCCTCCCCCACGCTGAGCGGATGCCCCGGGTCGGCTTCGTCGCGGCTGGCGACGATCGTGACGGGCATCGGGAGCGCCGCGAGCTCGTCGAGCCGCTCGAACGGCCGCGACCGCGGCACCTCGCGCAGCGCCTGCGCGACCGCTTCTGGATGCTCGTGCAGGCTCAGCCGCTGGCGCAGCACCTTCTCGGTGGTCTGCGCCCACGCGCCGCTGATCGGCCCGTACGCCTCGACGAAGCCTTCGACGCCGCCGCGCTCGAGCCCGTCGGCGAGCGCGTCCCAGCGCTCGAGGTCCCCGGGGAAGTCGTCCGGGTCGTACGCCGGCGTGATGACGACCAGCGCCGTCGCCCGCTCAGGCTGCGCAAGCGCGAAGCGCAGCAGCGTGTGGGCGCCCATCGAAGCGCCGGCGAGCACCGCGCGGTCGATCCCGCGCTCGTCGAGGACGCGCTCGAGGTCGGCGGCCAGCGCCGGGTAGTCGTAGGGCTCGGCCGGCTCAGACCGCCCGTGCCCGCGCGCGTCGTAGGCGATGACGCGGTGGCCGGAGCGCTCGAGCGCGCGCGAGCCCATGACGACGTAGCGGTGCGTCGCCGTGAGCCCGTGCAGCAGCACCACCGGGATGCCTTCGCCCGAGTCGTGCACGTCGAGAGCGGCCATGAGGCAGTTCGTATCATCGACAAGCGATGACCGTGATCGACGTCACCGACGCGACCTTCGAGCAGGAGGTCCTCGAGCGCTCCCGGGCCACGCCCGTGGTCGTCGACTTCTGGGCCGAGTGGTGCGGGCCGTGCCGCACGCTGACGCCGATGCTCGAGAAGGCGACCGCGGCCCGCGAGGGTGAGGTCGTCCTGGCGAAGGTCGACACCGACGCCAACCAGCAGCTCTCGATGGCCTTCCAGATCCAGGGCATCCCGGCGGTCAAGGCGTTCAAGGACGGGCAGGTGGTCGATCAGTTCGTCGGCGTCCAGCCGCCGCCCGCCGTCGAGCAGTTCTTCGACCGGCTCGTGCCGAGCGAGGCCGACAGGCTCGTCGACGCCGGCGACGAGACGTCGCTGCGCCGTGCCCTGGAGCTGGAGCCCGGCCGCGCGGACGCCGCCGTCGCGCTCGGCGGGATGCTGCACCGGCGTGGCGAGGAGGACGAGGCCCTCGAGATCCTCGACAGCGTCCCGCGCTCGTTCGCGGCCGAGGGCCTGGCATCACGCATCCGCCTCGAGCGCGAGGCGCCCGAGCTCGTCGACGCGTTCAAGGCGCTCGACGATGGCGACACCGAGCGCGGGCTGGACCTGCTGCTCGAGGCGCTGCCGAATGCCGACGGCCGCAAGGACGACATCCGCCGGGTCGTCGTCGGCGTGCTCGACGAGCTCGGCGTCGAGCACCCGCTCTCACGCGAGACGCGGCGTCGCCTCGCGGCTGCGCTCTACTAGCGCGCGAATCGCTGCAGCTGAGCGCTGCGGCTGCTCCCACCAGAACATGTGGCCGACGTCCTCGAGCGTCTCGAGGTGCGCGTTCGGGATCCGCGACGCGATCAACACCGCGTTGGCGTAGGGCAGCATCTCGTCGACGGTGCCGTGGATCACGAGCGTCGGCGCGCGGATCTCGCCGAGCCGGTCGAGCGTGTCGTGCTCCTGGATCGCCTGGAGCTGGAGCATGATCACCGGGACCGCAGTCGGCAGCGCGGTCGCCATCTCGTAGAAGGTCGCGTAGGCCGACCTGTCGGCCCCGTAGCCGGACGAGACGTTGACCTCGTACGCCGTTGCGATCGCGCGGTCCGGGTCGCCGCTCAGCATCGCCTCGGCGAGCTTCGTGCTGACCTGGTTCGACGCCAGCGCCGAGCCCTCGCCGCCGCAGTAGGTGCAGCCGAGCGTGAGGGTCCGGATGCGGTCCGGGTGGCGCAGCGCGAGCTCCTGGGCGACCATGCCGCCCATCGAGATGCCGACGACATGCGCGGACGGCCAGCCGAGCGCCTCGATCAGCGCAGCCGCGTCGTCGGCGAGCTCGGTGATCGTGAACGGACCGGTGACCGGCGACGAATGGCCCACGCCGCGGTGGTCGTAGGCGACGATGTCGAAGTCGCGCTCGAGCTCACCCAGGAACGGCTCACCCCATGCGAGGTGGTTGCCGCTCATGCCCTGGATCAGCAGCAGCGGCTCGCCCTCGCCGCGCCGGACGTAGTGGACCGTGGGGCCAGTGGCGAGCTCGATCATCGGCATGAGACGCAAGCCTAGACGGGGAGCGCCATCTGACTCGCCCGCGACCGCGCCGGCGGCTCCTCGAACGCCGCGAGCCGCACGCCGAGCAGCCGCACGGGCCGCGCCGGCGCATACCCGCGGAAGAGGTCCAGCACGACCGGCAGCACGACGCCCGGGTCATTCGTCCGCTCGCCGATCGTGCGCGCCCGCGTCACGGTCGTCCAGTCATCGAGGCGCACCTTGATCGCGATGTTGCGCCCCGCGACGTCCTTGCGCTGCAGCTGTGCGCACAGCTCCTCGGTCAGCCGAGCGAGCGTCGCCTCGAGCTGCCCGTGGTCGTCGACGTCGGCCGGGAACGTCGTCTCGTTCGAGCGCGACTTCGCCGGGCCCGGCGCGGCGACCGGCGAGTCGTCATGGAACCATGCGCGCGCCTTGATGTACGTCCCCCAGTTGTCGCCGAAGTGCTCGATGAGCAGCTCCTCGTCCATGCGCTGCAGGTCGCCGACAGTGTGTGCCCCGAACGCGGCGAGCCGCTCGGCGGTCTTGGGCCCGACCCCCTGCAGCAGCCGCGTCGGGCGATCGGCGAACAGCTCGCACGCCTGCTCGCGCGAGAGCGCCTTGAACGCGCGCGGCTTGAACGAGCCGCTGACGGTCTTGGCCACCAGGCGCGACGGCCCGACGCCGACCGACACGAACATGCCCGTCCTGTCATGCACCTCGGCGACCAGCTCGCGCAGCACGGGGAGCGGCTTCTCGAACGCGGTCACGTCGAGATACGCCTCGTCGATCCCGACCTGCTGGACGACCGGGACGCGTGCGCGGACGAGATCCCACACCTCGGTGCTCTTCTCCCGGTAGGCCTTGTGGTCGGGCTCGATGAAGATCGCGTCGGGGCACAGCGCCCGCGCCCGCGCGGCCGGCATCGCGGAGTCGATCCCGAACGTCCGCGCCTCGTAGCTCGCCGTCGTGACGACCGAACGCGGACCGCTGTGCGCGACGACGAGCGGCTTGCCCTTCAGCTCTGGGTGGCGCAGCAGCTCGACCGAGGCGTAGAACGCATCGATGTCGCAGTGGGCGATGACGCGGCGGGGCACGCCCGCATTGTCCCGCCTAGGGCAGATCGACCCACGGCGTTCCGGCCACGATCTGGCCGGAAACCGCCGCCATCGCGTACGGCGTGATCTCGTCCGCGTCGGCCGCGTAGAGCTCCTGCGCCAGCGTCGCGAACCGATCCACGGTGCCGAGCACCCGCGCCGACGGGTCGTCGGGCCCAGGCGTCTGGCACGCGACGCGCGCGAGCGCCAGCGCCTCGGTCGGCGGGAAGCCGCGAAACGCCGCATGGACCGCGGCGGTGAGGTGCGCGATCGCGCGCTCTGCTCCGGGCAGCCGCGGCCCGAGCGCCTCGACGCCGGGCGGCGGGCCGACGTTCAGCGGCTCCTCGCCGGCGACGAGCCGCGCGAGCTGGCCGCCCATGATCGAGCGCACGGCCTCCTCGCCCAGGCCGACGGCGGCGGCCAGGCGCAGGTCCGCCCAGGCGGCGAACATCCCGGTGCCGTAGGGCATGTCGGACGCGTGCAGGATCTGGCCCGGCGCGATCTCGCAGTACAGCGCGATCAGATCCGACACCTGCCACCAGGCCGTGTCGAAGAAGACGTTGTGCGCATCGCCCACGGCATTGGCGATCGCGCCGAGGTCGCTGATGCCCGCATGCGCGAGCACGATGCGCACGCCCGCGTGCCGGTGGGCGAGGTCGAGCGCGGCCTCGCCCAGGTTCGGGATCCCGCGGCCCGCGTGGAACAGCAGGATCCCGTTGCGCTCACCGACCAGGCCCG
>VAYD01000063.1:0-21626 GCA_005883905.1 Actinomycetota bacterium | reverse complement strand
CGGCGAGCACCTCGTCGTTGGCGGCGCGGTAGTCGCCGCCTGGCTCCTGCATAGCGAACAGCAACGCGCGCCGCTGGCCCGCCGCGTCCATCGCGTCCAGGATGTCCTGCGGCTCGGCCGAGAAGCCGTCCGGGTCGTTGCGCCCGATGTGGGTGTGGGCGTCGAACAGCTCGACGCCGCCGTAGCGCGCCAGCTCGTGGTCGAGATAGGGCTTGAGCATGTCGTGCAGCGCGGTACCGCGAACCGGCATGCCGGGCACCTTAGACTGCGGGTGTGTCCCAGGATCGGCTGACGGGCCTCGACGCGGCGTTCCTGCACCTCGAGTCGGGGGGCGCCCACATGCACGTGGCTGCGGTGATGACCTTCGACGGCGATCCGCCGCCGTACGACGACCTGGCGGCGCACGTCGAGGGCCGTTTGCACCTCGTGCCGCGCTATCGCCAGAAGCTCGCGTTTGTGCCCTACGGGCAGGGCCGGCCGAAGTGGGTCGACGATCCGCACTTCAACCTGCGCTACCACGTCCGCCACACGGCGCTGCCGCGCCCGGGCACCGACACCGAGCTCAAGCGGCTTGCCGGCCGGCTCTTCGCGCAGCCGCTGGACCGCCAGAAGCCGCTGTGGGAGATCTGGCTCGTCGAGGGCCTGGACCGCGGCCGCTTCGCGCTGCTCAGCAAGACGCATCACGCTCTCGTCGACGGTGTCTCGGGCGTGGACATCGCGTCGGTGCTGTTCGATGCCGCGCCCGACCCCGATCCTCCGCTCGACCCGCCGCCGGCCTGGGTCGCGCGGCCCGAGCCGAGCTCCAGCGAGCTGCTCGCCGAGGCGCTGCTCGAGCGCGCCACCGTGCCAGCCGAAGCGGTGCGCGGCCTGCGCGCGCTGACGCGGGCGCCGCGCCAGGTTGCGGCCAAGGCGGTCGAGGCCGCCGCGGGCGTCGGGGCACTCGCGTGGGCGGGCGTCCGCGCCGCGCCGCCTTCGCCGTTCAACGTCCCGATCGGGCCGCACCGGCGCTACACCTGGGTCGACGCCGACCTCGACCGCTTCAAGGCGATCAAGAACGGGCTCGGCGGCACGCTCAACGACGCCGTGCTCGCGGCCGTGACGCTCGCGCTCGGGGCGTACCTGCGACGCAAGGGCGAGGACACCGAGGGCCTCGTGCTCAAGGCGATGGTGCCCGTGTCCGTTCGTGTCGACGCAGAGCGCGGCGCGCTCGGAAACCGCGTGGCGGCAATGTACGCGCCCCTGCCCGTCGGGCTGACCGAGCCCGAGGAGGTCTTCGCCGAGATCCACACCGCGATGGGCAACCTCAAGCAGTCCGGGCAGGCCGTCGGCGCGCAGCGGCTGACCGAGATCGCCGACTTCGCGCCGACGACGATCATGAGCCAGGCCGCGCGCCTGCAGGCGCGCCAGCGGCTGTTCAACCTCGTGGTCACCAACGTCCCCGGCCCGCAGGTGGAGCTCTACCTGCTCGGCCGCCGGCTCGCCGGCCTGTACCCCGTCGTCCCGCTGGCGCAGCGCCAGGCGCTCGGCATCGCGATCATGAGCTACCACGGGCGGCTCGGCTTCGGCCTGCTCGGCGACTACGACGCGATGCCCGACCTCGAGGAGCTCGGCGACGACCTCGGGCGCGCGGTCGATGCGCTCGCCGTCGCCGCGGATGCCCAGGGCACCGCCCGCCGTCCGGCGCGGGCGCGCAAGCCGTCAGCGAAGACGCCGGCGGCGACCTGATCCGGCGCGTCCTGGCCGGGCTCGGGCTCTTCGCCGTCGCGGTGGCAGGAGTGGTCGCGCTGATCGCGTTCTTCAACGCCCACGACTCGCCGACGACGACCGCGCCGAGCAACAGCGGGCCGGGCCGGTTCGACCCGACCGCGTCGTCGGCGATCCTGCGGGCCGGCAACGTGGTCCTCGAGTACTCCAACCGGGCCGATCGCGCGGCGCTGCAGGCGGTCGCCCGGGCGGAAACCGGCACGAACGACTCTGCCGACTCGGCCCTCGTCGCCGCCGGGCAGGCGGTGATCGTCGGGCGCATCGCGCACGGCACGGGTGTGACGGCGCGCGCGTACCAGCGGACATTGCACGCGCCGAACGGCAAGGATCCGGCTGTGGAGGACTTCGTCAGCGCCTACCTCGGACAGGGCGCGCAGTGAGGATCGCGCTCAGCCAGATGAACGCCGTGGTCGGCGACATCGCCGGCAACGAGCGCAAGATCCGCGACGGCATCGCGGCCGCGCGCGAGGGCGGCGCACGCCTCGTGCTGTTCCCCGAGCTCGCCGTCAGCGGCTACCCGCCCGAGGACCTGCTGCTCAAGGAGCACTTCCTGGCCGCCGTGCGCGACGCGGTCGACCGGATCGCCGCCGACGCCCAGGACATCGTCGCGGTCGTCGGCTTCCCGGAGCGCGCCGACGACGTCTACAACGCGGCGGCCGTGCTGGCCGACGGCGCGGTGCAGGGCATCTACCGCAAGGTCCATCTGCCCAACTACGGCGTCTTCGACGAGATGCGCTACTTCCAGTCGGGGCCGGCGGCCGGCGGCACCGTCGAGATCGACGGCGTGAAGATCGGCCTCACGGTCTGCGAGGACATCTGGGTGCCGGGCGTGCCCGAGAGCGACGAGGCGCTCGCCGGCGCGACGCTGATCGTCAACATCTCCGCGTCGCCCTACCAGGTCGGCAAGGGCCTGCGCCGCGAGCGGATGGTCGCGCAGCGCGCCGCGGACACGTTCGCGTCGGTCGCGTTCTGCGCGCTGGTCGGCGGGCAGGACGAGCTGATCTTCGACGGCCACTCGTTCGTCTGCGACCACGACGGCAACGTGATCGCGCGCGCGCCGCAGTTCGCCGAGCACCTGCTGTTCTGCGACGTCGACACGGACGCCGCGGCGTCCGCGCGGCTGCGCGAGACACGCCAGCGGCCGGCGGCGCGCGAGCTCCAGGCGCGCGTGCCGACGCTCGCCTCCGTCGGCGAGCCCGCCGACGACGGCCCGAAGGCCGAGGTCGGCGGCGAGATCGCCGAGCTGCTCGACACCGACGCCGAGGTCTATGCGGCGCTCGTGCTCGCCACCCGCGACTACGTGACCAAGAACGGCTTCGAGCACGTCGTGATCGGGCTGTCCGGTGGCATCGACTCGACGCTCGTGCTGCTGATCGCGGTCGACGCGCTCGGCGCGGACCGCGTGACCTGCGTGACGATGCCGTCGCGCTATTCGTCGGAGGGCACGCGGTCGGACGCGAAGACGCTCGCGGACAACCTCGGCGTCGAGCTGCTCGAGCTGCCGATCGGGGGCCCGATCGAGGCCTACGACGAGCTGCTGGCCGAGCCGTTCAAGGGCCACGAGCCGGACCTCACCGAGGAGAACCTCCAGGCGCGCGTCCGCGGCAACCTGCTGATGGCGCTATCGAACAAGTTCGGCTGGCTCGTGCTGACGACCGGCAACAAGTCCGAGATGTCGGTCGGGTACTCGACCTTGTACGGCGACAGCGCCGGCGGCTTCGCGGTGATCCGGGATGTGCCGAAGCTGATGGTCTACCGGCTCGTCGCCGAGCGTGGCCGCCGCGACCCCGAGAATCCGGTGCCGGAGTCGATCGTCTCGCGACCGCCGTCGGCGGAGCTCCGCGACGATCAGCGCGACGAGGACTCGCTGCCGCCCTACGAGGTGCTCGACGCGATCCTCGAGGGCTACGTCGAGCAGGACCTCGGGCGCGAGCAGCTGATCGCGCGCGGCCTGCCGGCGGAGGACGTCGACCGCATCATCCGGCTCGTGGACCTCGCCGAGTACAAGCGCCGCCAGAGCCCGCCGGGGCCGAAGGTCACGAGCAAGGCGTTCGGCCGCGATCGTCGCGTGCCGATCACGAATCGCTACCGCGGCTGAGCGACGTTCAGCGGACCGCGATCGTCATGCGGACCAGGGAGCAGAGGCGCCCCTGGTCGTCGGTGATCTCAACCTCCCAGACCCACGTCGTGCGGCCGCGATGGCGCGCGCGCGCAGTTGCGTGGATCGTGCCCTCGAGGATCGGGCGCAGGAAGCTCGTCTGGTTGCTGAGCCCTTGGGCGGTACGCCCGTCCTCTTGCACCGCCACCCAGGTCGCCATCGACGTGATCGACTCCGCGATCGAGGCGAACACACCACCGTGAACGAGGCCCGCGGGCTGCTTGTGGTGGTCGGCGACGTCGACGTGCGCGCGGATCACGCCGTCGTCGACCTCGTCGATCACGAGGCCGTAGAGCGCGTCGAACCCCTGGTCGAGCGAATGCGGGAGGTGCATGAGGACTGGCACCCTAGCGGGGGCGCTCCGGTACCCTCGCGCTCCGCATGGCCCGCCTCGACCAGCTCCCGCCCGATCAGCGCGCGGTCCTCCAGCTCCTGCTCAAGCAGGGCAAGAGCTATGGAGAGATCGCCGATCTGCTGAAGATCGAACGCTCCGCCGTCAAGGCGCGCGCGCACGATGCGCTGGCCGTGCTCGGGCCCGAGGACACCGACGATCTCAGCGAGGACCGCCGCGACGAGATCGGCGACTACCTGCTCGGCCAGCAGGACGAGGGGCAGCGCGCGGCGGCCTGGTCGTTCCTCGAGGGCTCGCCGGCGGGGCGCGCCTGGGCGCGCGTCGTGTCGTCCGAGCTGCGCGAGCTCAAGCCGGAAGGTCTGCCGGAGATCCCCGCCGAGGGCGCCGCGGAGCTTGCGGAGGCCGAAGAAGCCCTCGACGCGCGCCGCGCGGCGCGTTCCGAGCAGGAGCGCTCGTCCAGGCTCGGCGGCATCCTGCTCATNNTGCTCGTGCTGCTCCTCACCGGCGGCAGCGACAACAACAAGAAGGACACCGGTCCGGTCGGCAGCACGACGACCACGCCGACGAACACGTCCACGACGCCGCAGGTCGAGGCCCAGATCAACCTCTTCCCCCCCGGCGGCGGCCGCAAGCCGCTCGGCGTCGCCAACGTCGTCACCCAATCGGGTCAGCGCGGCATCGCGCTCGTCGGCCAGGACCTCCCGCCGACGCGCAGCAAGTTCGCCTACGCGATGTGGCTGGAGAACGCGCCCTCGCAGGCCAAGCGTCTCGGGTTCTTCGGCGCGGTCACGAAGAACGGCCGCCTTCAGGGCTTCGTCATCGCGCCCTCGGACTTCGGCAACTACTCCAAGCTGGTCGTCACTCGCGAGACGCAGCGCAATCCGAAGGTTCCTGGTCCGGTTGTCCTGACGGGCAACCTGAAACAGCAGTAAACGGCCTCCACGGCCCGCGCCGCAGCTGCGCGATCAGCAGCGGCACGTACATCGCGCCGTAGATCGCGAGGAACACCCAGATCGCGACGATGTGACGGCATGCGCCGATTGGGTCGTCGAGCCCACCACGACACGCCCGCTGTGACGCGAGGGTCGGCACGCGAATCACCAGCCACATGGCGACGGCGAGGCCGGCGGGCCACAGGATCCATTTCATGAATCTCACGGGCGCACCTTCGAGTTGTGCGCATCCAGGAACCGATGGCACGCCGCGGCGCGCATATCTGCGCACGGGCCGTCCGGAACCTTCGCCAGGGCGTGCATCCCCGCGATGGCAAGGAGCGGCATGAAGATGTAGTTGACGAGCATCAATTTCATGCGCCAACTAGGCCTGCCCCGCTGGTACTTCGCCCCGTGACACTGTGGGGTCTGACCCGTCAGTGTCAGGGGAGCAGCTTGCCCGGGTTCATGATCCCGTCGGGGTCGAGCTCCGCCTTGGCCGCCCGCAGCGCGGCAATGCCCGCAGCCGCGGTCTCGTGCTCGAGGAACGGCGCGTGGTCGCGGCCGACGGCGTGGTGGTGGGTGATCGTGCCGCCGGCGCGGACGATCGCCTCGCACGCGGCGGTCTTCGCCGCGCGCCACTGCTCGATCTCGGCGCCCTCGCGCTGACGCGCGATGAAGGTGAAGTACAGGGACGCGCCGGTCTCGTAGAGATGGCTGACGTGGCACATCACGACGGGCGCGTGGCCGCGCAGCGCGTCGCCGACCTCGCGGTACAGCCCGCCGAGGTTCGACCAGGTCGTGGCGGTCTCGAGCGTCTCGGCCACCACGCCGCGCTCGAGCAGGTCGTCGCGCAGGTACGGGCCGTCGAAGCGGCTGCGCGACCACGCCCGCCCCGGCGAGCGACCCAGGCCGACCGCGTCGTGGCGGCGCAGGACCGACATCGACGCCGCCCGCCGCTCCTCGACGGCGTCGAGCGTTCCCTCCCATCCAAGGATCGCCAGGCAGCCGCGGTCGACGCCGCGGACCCGCAGGTAGCGCGCCGCGATGTCTGCTGCGACACCCGTGCGGCCCGCCAGCGCGAATGTCACCTCGGTCTCCGCTTCGTCGCTCAGGCGCGCCACGTGCGGCGCCGCGCCCTCTTGCGCGAGCGCCCGTAACGCCTCGCGGCCCTGCTCGAACCCCTCGAACATGAACCCCTCGTAGCGGCGGCGTGAGCACGCCCAGCGCGCCCTCCGAGCCCACGAACAGCTCGCGCAGGTCCGGGCCCGCCGCCGACGCCGGCACGCTCAGCAGCTTCACGTCACCGGCCGGCGTCACGGCCTCGAGCCCCACGACCATCGCGTCGATGCGCCCGTAGCCGGTGCTCGCCTGGCCGGCCGAGCGCGTCGCCACGCAGCCGCCGACCGTCGCGTACTCGTAGCTCTGCGGGAAGTGGCCGAGCGTGAACCCCTGGGCGTTCAGCGCACCCTCGGCCGCCGGCAGCTGGATGCCGGGCTCGAACACCGCGATCCGCGAGCGCTCGTCCAGCGACACGAGCCGATCGAGCATCCCGAGATCCAGCGACACGACCGCGGGATGTGGCCCGCGAACCGCGTCGACGCCGCCGACCACGCTTGTCCCGCCGCCGAACGGCACGACGGCCACACCGGCGTCCATGACCACGCGCACCTCGTGCACCGACCGCGGCAGCGCCACGGCATCCGGCGCCGCATCCAGCGACCCTGAGCGCATGCGCACGAGGTCCGGGTAGGACTTGCCGCCGGCGCGCAGCACGCGGGCCTGGTCGTCGGTGCGCAGCTCGACGCCCGGGATGTCGAACTCCACAGCCGCGGGCAGGCGGATCGCCTCCAGCGGGAACGGCGGCCGCGGCACGTCGNGCTCCAGCGCGCCGTCGGGCAGCCCGTGTGACACGTGCGCCGGGTCACCCCACCCGAACCAGCGCATCTCCCTACGTGCCATGCAGTGTCTCCAGCCCGTCGAGCGCGCTGTCGAGCGACCGCCGCGCCGCCCGCCGCGCCATGAAGCCGCCGAAGCGCGCCATGCCACGCAGCTTCTGGTCCTGCTCGAGCGTCACGCGCGTGCCGGCGTCGCCGGCGGGCTCGAGCCGGATCTCGGTCTCGGACCGCTCCAGGATCCCCGCGAACGGCGTCCCGGCCACCTCCTGGCGCCAGCGCCGCAGCTCGGGCCGCCGCGACTGAACCACGCGGAAGTCGGCGCGGATCGCCCGGCCCTTGTCGGTGCGCAGCAGCTGCGTGAAGCCGTCGCCGCGCACCAGCTCCACGCGCTCGACGCGCGGCCACCAGCGCGGCAGGTGGTACGGGTCGCCGATCGTCGCCCAGACGTCCTCCGGCGGCGCCGCGACGACCCGGCTGCGCGTGATCCTCATTCCGCCTCGTCGACCATCAGGGCGTGCACGTCGTACCCGGCGAGACGCTTGCGCCCGTTCAGGAACGCCAGCTCGATCAGGAACGCACAGCCCACGACCGACCCGCCGAGCTGCTCGACGAGCTCGCACAGTGCCTTCGCTGTCCCGCCGGTTGCGAGCAGGTCGTCGTGCACCAGCACCCGACTGCCGCCCGCGAGCGCGTCGGTGTGCACCTCGAGCGCGTCGCTGCCGTACTCGAGCAGGTACTCGGCGCGCTCGGTCTCGTAGGGCAGCTTGCCGGGCTTGCGCGCGAGCACGAACCCGGCCTCGAGCTCGCGTGCCAGCGCCGCGCCGAGCAGGAACCCTCGTGCCTCGGCAGCCACGACCACGTCGGGCTCCAGCGGCCGGGCGATGTCCGCCAGCTGGCGCACGGCCTCGTCCAGCGCGCGCGCATCCGCCATTAGCGGCGTGATGTCGCGGAACACGATCCCCGGCTTGGGGAAGTCCGCGATGTCGCGGATGTAGCCGCGCAGTTCCACGCGAGCGAAATCAGATGGTCGCGGAGTCGGCCATCTCAGTTGGCGATCTTGCGCAGGTCTCGCACGAGCAGCAGGTGCTTGAGGTGCGAGGTGACCGCCGCGAGGTTCTCGAGCGCCTCGAGCGCCTCCTTGCGGCGCTGGGGGTTCCGGGAGCGCAGCGACGGCGCGAGGATCTGCTGCAGCAGCGCCGACTCGCGGTCGGCCGAGGTGCGCAGCACGCGCAGGTTGCGCCCGCCGACGCCGTAGCGGGCGAGCTCCGTGACCGCGCGGATGATCTCGCGCTCGGTCTCGTCGTAGTACTTCGCGCCGGCGCGGACCTCGCCCTTGATGACGCCGAAGTCCTCCAGCTCGGCCACCAGCGACGCCTCCGCCTGCGTCTCCTCGAGCACGTCGTCGAGCGTGTACAGCGGCCCGCGCTCCTGCACCGAGACCGACGGCCGGCGGCGCGCCTGGACGCCCGGCGCGGCGATGTCGGCCGCGCTGCGCCCGGCCGCGAGCTCCTGGCGGATCACGCGCAGCGGCAGGAACTCGTCGCGCTGCAGCCGCAGGATCGTGCGCAGCCGCGCGACGTCGGACTGGCTGTAGAGCCGATAGCCGCCCGGCGTGCGCCGCGGCGACAGCAGCTTCTGATCCTCGAGGTAGCGGATCTTCGAGATCGAGATGTCGGGGAACTCCTGCTCGAGCGCCTTGCAGACGGCCCCGATCGTCATCGACTTGCGCGGCGACTCGTTGCCCTGGTCGTCGGTCACCTCGATGTCCTGTTCGCCCACGCTCATCGCGCCAGGAAGGTCAGCTTGAACTTGCCGATCTGCAGCTCGTCGCCGTCGCTCAGCCGGTGGCTCTCGATGCGCTGCCGGTTGACGTACGTGCCGTTCAACGAGCCGAGGTCGTCGATGTGGATCCCGTCGCCGCGGCGCACGATCAGCGCGTGGTCGCGCGAGACCGTGATGTCGTCGAGGAAGATGTCGCAGTCAGGGCGCCTGCCCACGGTCATGCGGTCGCTCGTGATCGGGAAGCTCTCCCCCACGCGGCCGCCTCCCGCGCGGATCACCAGCGCGGCGCCCTCCTCGGTCACGACGTCGTCGAGCTCGACCGGGATCAGCTCACCGGTCTCGCCCCCCCGCATCGCGAGCAGTAGTTCGCCCCGTCCTCGTTTGGGGCACCGCACTCAGGGCAGGTGACCGCCACCGGTGCCTACTCGGAGCCGCCTTCCTCGCCGTCTGCCACAGCGCGGCCGGCGAGGATGTCGGTCAGACGCTGGACGTCGGCGCCGGTGATGACGTCCTCGCCCGTCTCGTGCTTCTTGCGCAGGCGATTGACCAGCTCGGCGCGCAGGATGTCGATCTTGCCGTGCAGGATCCGGCGCTTGTAGGAGATGTCGATCTCCTCTTCGGTCAGCTGCTGGATGAGGTCCTTGAGCTCCTGATCCGAGAGCGAGCCGAGGTCCGGGAACGTGTCCATTGGGTGATCTCTCCTGTCGGATGCGCGGGAATGCGCCGGAGCGGGCGAGCATACCAGCGGTCAACTTCAACTTGAGGGTGATCTCGTGCGCAATTCGTCGAGTGCGTCGCGCGCGTACACGACGGTTGCCATCACCGTCAGCACGAGGCCGATCACAAGCAGGACCGTGCCCAGCGTCTTCAGCCCGCACAGGGCGGAGAAGAGCGCGCTCATGACGGGCCAGACGCCCCAGCGCCCGTACCAGTTGATCCGCAGCGTCACGCCGTGGCGGATCGCGTACTGGCCGGCGACGAGCATGAAGACCTCGCGCGCGACCATCACCGCGAGCAGCCAGCGCGGCAGCAGGTCGAACTTCCAGCACACGATCACGCCCGCGATCACGAGCCCGCGGTCGATCACCGGGTCCATCAGCGCGCCCAGACGGCTGTACTGGCGCGTCACCCGCGCGGCGATCCCGTCCGCGTAGTCGCCCCACGCGACCAGCGCGTACAGCACCGCCGGCAACGCGTCCGTGCCGTCCTCGCTGGAGAGCGCCAGGACGAGGAACACGATGAGCAGGCCGATCCGTGCGTAGCCGATCGCGTTCGGGATCGTCCACGGGCGCAGCGGCGCGCCCGCCTGGGTCTCGGGCGGCGGCGGGCCGGACCGGTCCAGGCCCGACAGCCGCCGGAAGGTCAGGGGAGCTCGTCCCACAGCGCCCGCACGTCCTCCACGGCGCCGGTGAGCGGGACGCCGGCCTCGAAGTCGCGCTGGCCGCGGCGGGCCTGCGCCTCGGCGCGCCCGGACTCCAGCGAGCGCCTGCCGACCGTCAGGCGCAGCGGGCAGCCGATCAGCTCGGCGTCGGCGAACTTCGACCCGCCGCCGGCGTCGCGGTCGTCGTAGAGCACCTGCAGGTCGCTGGCCTCGAGCTCCTCGTAGAGCGCGTCGGCGGCCTCGCGCTCGGGCGTGCCCTCCTTGCCGAGCGCCACGAGCTCGACGTCCCAGGGCGCGATCGACTTCGGCCACGCGATCCCGCGCTCGTCGCCGTGCTGCTCGACGGCTGCGGCGGTCAGGCGCGCGGGCCCGATCCCGTAGGAGCCCATCACGATCAGCCGCTCGGACCCGTTCTCGTCCAGGTAGCTGGCGCCGAGCGGCTCGGAGTAGCGCGTGCCGAGCTTGAAGATGTTGCCGATCTCGATCGCGGGCTCGATCCGAACCGGGCTGCCGTTGACGGTGTCGCCGGCCTCGACGGTGCGGACATCGAGATGCTCGCCGTCGATCGTCACGCCGCCGAGGTGCAGGTCGAGCCGGTTGGCGCCGACGATCCACGGCCCCCCGCCGACGGCGCTGTCGAGCACATGCGGCACGTCAGGCGTCGGACCGAGAAAGCCGGCGGGCCCCGGCAGCTCCTCGTCGCGCGCGGGCCGGAACGGCTCGCCCAGCGCGTTCTGCAGCTTGATGTCGCCAAGCCGGTGATCGCCGCGCAGGAAGACCATCAGCAGCCCGCGCGACTCCGTCACGACCGGGAACGCCTTGAGCAGCGCGCTCTCGTGCACGCCGAGATGGCGCGCGACATCCGCGATCGTCGTCAGTCCGGGCGTCTCGAGCTCGCCGCTGAGTTGGCTGGCGAGCTGCGCCGGCTGCGGCTCGGCGCTGGCGATCTCCAGGTTGGCGCTGTAGCCAGGCGCCAGCGCGACGTCGTTCTCGCCCGACGGGGTCGGCGCCATGTACTCGTGCGCGCCGATGCCGCCCATCATCCCGACGTCGGACTCGCACTCGTACCAGTCGAGCCCCACGCGGTCGAAGACGCGCCCGTAGGCGGCGCGATAGAGCTGGTAGGACTCGTCCAGCCCGTCCAGGTCGCGGTCGAACGAGTACGCGTCCTTCATGATGAACTCCCGCGTGCGCAGCACCCCGGCGCGCGGGCGCGCCTCGTCACGGCCCTTGGTCTGGAAGTGGTAGAGCTGCTTGGGCAGGTCGCGGTAGGACCGGATCGCGTTCGCCACGTGAAACGTCATCGTCTCCTCGTGGCTCAGCGCCAGCAGCAGGTCCGCCCGCTTGCGATCCTGGAAGCGGAAGAGCTCCGGGATCGGCCAGCGGCCGCTGCGCTTCCACAGGTCGCCCGGCGTGATCACCGGCGCCAGCATCTCCTGGCAGCCGATGCCGTCCATCTCCTCGCGCACGATCTGCACGACGTTCTGGTGCACGCGCCAGCCCGCCGGCAGCCAGCTCCACAGGCCGGCGCCGGTCTGGCGCACCATGCCCGCGCGCACCAGCAGCTTGTGGCTGAGCGCCTCCGCGTCGGCGGGCGCCTCGCGCTCGGTGGGGATGAAGGCTTGGCTGAGTCGCGTCACAGCGGTTGGACACTATCGACGCGTATCGTGCAGACGACAGTTCGATCTTCGTGAGAAAGGGTCCCAATGGCCTACGAGGTTCCGCCGCTTCCGTACGACTACAACGCGCTCGAGCCCACGATCGACGAGCAGACGATGCATCTGCATCACGACAAGCACCACCAGGCCTATGTGGACAAAGCCAACGGCGCGCTCGAGGGCACCGACCTCGACGGCAAGCCGATCGAGGAGGTCCTCAAGGACCTCTCGCAGGTCCCCGAGGACAAGCGCGGCGTGGTGCGCAACAACGGCGGCGGCCACTACAACCACAGCCTCTTCTGGGAGTCGATGGGCCCGGGCAAGGGCGGCGCCCCGAGCGGCGACCTCGGATCCGCCATCGACGAGGCCTTCGGCTCCTTCGACGCCTTCAAGGAGCAGTTCGAGGCTGCCGGCGTCAACCAATTCGGCTCCGGCTGGGCCTGGCTCGTGCTCGACGGCGGCCAGCTCAAGGTCCGCTCCAGCGCCAACCAGGACAACCCGGTCTCCGACGGCCAGGTGCCGCTCCTGGGCAACGACGTGTGGGAGCACGCCTACTACCTGAAGTACCAGAACAAGCGTCCCGACTACCTCAAGGCGTGGTGGGACGTCGTCGACTGGGACAAGGTCGGCGAGCGCTACGCCGCCGCCCAGTAAGCGGCGCACGACCAAAACTCAGCGCCTATCTTCGAGTTGTGACGGGAGGGCGGTTCCTGGCCGCCCTCCCGTCTGCTGAGCGCATGCCGATCACCCACCGCCTGTTCGCCCCTGTCGTCGCGCTGCTGATCGTCCTGATGGCGATCGCCGCGGTCCCCGCGCACGCGTCCGACGACCAGCAGTCGATCATGATGGACGACGACCAGCTGCTCTACAGCGGCGATCAGGTGCGCGACGCGGCGCTGCACAAGATGGCCGCGGCCGGCGTCGACATGGTCCGCGTGACGGTGCTGTGGAGCGTGGTCGCCGACCGCGCGCGGACCGGCAAGGCGAACCGCAAGCGCTTCGACAAGTACGGCGCGGCCAACCCGAAGGCCTATCCCAAGCTCAATTGGGACCGCTACGACCGCCTGGTGCGCGCCTGCCGCCAGCTCGGCATCTGGCCGTACTTCGACCTCACGCCGCCCGGGCCGCGGTGGGCCCACGCGCGCGCCCCGCGCTCCGAACGCGCCAACCAGAAGACGTGGATGCCCAAGCCGTCGGAGTTCGCCAAGTTCGTCGAGGCCGTCGGCAGGCGCTTCAGCGGCGCCTACAAGGACGAGAACGACCGCCACCAGCTCATCCCGCTCGTGTTCGTCTGGTCGCTCGGCAACGAGCCCAACCAGGGCGGCTGGCTGACGCCGCAGTGGTGGCACGGCAAGCTGTACTCGCCGCGCCTGTACCGCACGCTGTACTTCGCCGGGCGCCGCGCGCTGGACAAGACCGGGCATGGCCGCGACGCGATCTTCGGCGGCGAGACCGCGCCGCTCGGCAGCTCCAAGCGCCAGACGCGCTCGCCGGTGCGGCCCAAGCTCTTCGTCGAGCAGCTGCTGTGCGCCAACGGGCACACCGACGCCGGCTGCTCGGACTTCGACAAGTACGGTCCGCTGCAGATGACCGCCTGGGCGCATCACCCGTACACGAAGTTCCTCTCGCCGCTGCAACGCGACAAGAACTCCGACTCGATCACGATGGCGAACATCGGCGAGCTGCCGACGCTGCTCGACGACCTCTCGGCGCAGACGGGCCACATCGGCACCGGCCTGCCGGTGGTCTCGACGGAGTTCGGCTACGAGACCAACCCGCCCGACAAGTACGTCGGGATCTCGCTGCGCAAGCAGGCCGACTACCTCACGCTCGGCGACTTCATCACCTACCTCAACCCGCGGATCGCGGGCAACACACAGTTCCTGCTGCGCGACGTCGCGCCGCTGCGCAAGTACCCGAAGACGAGCCGGCACTACTGGTTCACCTACCAGTCGGGCATCCTGACGCGATCCGGCAAGGCCAAGCCGTCCGCGCAGGCCTATGCGATGCCGTTCGTCGCGCAGGGCACCGGTACGCCACTCGTGGCGAACGTCTGGGGCCAGCTGCGCTTCCGACCCAACAATCTCCCCGAAGGAGCTCAGGACCAGGTGCAGATCGAGTTCAAGCCAGCCGACGGATCGGCAGACTGGGCGCCGCTGGGCGACCCGATCACCGTGACCAACGGCCGCGGCTACTTCGCCGGCCAGGTCACCGCTCCCGCCGCGGGCCAGCTGCGCGCCAGCTGGTCGTCGTCGCAGTTCCCCTACTCCGCGCACAGCCGCGCCTACCCCATCTCATGAAGCGTTTCGCTCTGCTCTCGGGCGCGCTCGCCGCGCTCCTCGCCGGCGCGCCCGCCAACGCCTCGCGCGTGCAGCGCTCGATGTTCGAGGACGACCAGACGCTGGTCCTGTCCAGCCCGACGATCCGCGAGCGCACGCTCGACGACCTCCAGACCCTCGGCGTCGACACCGTCCACTCCGTCGTCTTCTGGAACAAGGTCTCCCCCGCTCCCTTGAGCACGCACCGGCCCGCCGGCTTCGACGGGTCGAACCCGGCCGCGTACCCGGCGTCGCTGTGGGACCGCTACGACGGCCTCGTGCGCGGCGCGCAGGCGCGCGGGATGGACGTCCTGCTGTCGCCCTCGAGCCCGATGCCGGCCTGGGCCTCGGGCTGCAAGGCGTCGCTGAAGGTGCGCAAGTACTGCCGCCCGAACCCAACGCAGTTCAAGCGCTTCGTGCAGGCGCTCGGCACCCGCTACAGCGGTACGTATGCCGACGAGAACGAGGGCAAGGGCGTGCTGCCGCGCGTCGCGCGCTGGTCGATCTGGAACGAGCCCAACCAGGGCGGCTGGCTGCAGCCGCAGGCGACCAAGCGCGGCGCCGTGGCGCCCGCGCTGTACCGCCAGCTCGTGAGATCCTGTTCGGCGAGACCGCGCCGATCGGGCGCCGCTCGGGCCCGGCCGCGAGCCGCCCGACGCCGCCCGGCGAGTTCCTGCGCGACGTGCTGTGCATCGACAGCCGCGGGCGCGCGCTGCGCAGCCGCTCGCTGGACTGCCGCGGCGGCTTCGGCGGGCGCCTGGCGGTGACCGGCGTCGCGCACCACCCCTACACCCGCGGCGGCTCGCAGCCGCCGACGTCGAAGGGCAGCTCGACGGAGATCACGATCAGCTCGATCTCGCGCCTGAAGACGATCCTGCGCCAGGCGCAGGCCAAGCGGCGGATCCCGCGCAACCTGCCGATCCAGTACACGGAGTACGGGTTCCAGACGAACCCGCCCGACGGGTTGTTCGGCGTGTCGCTGGCCAAGCAGGCCGCTTGGATCAACGAGTCGGACTTCATCGCCTGGCACGATCCGCGTGTGCGTGCCGTGGCCCAGTACGAGATGCGCGACGAGGCGTCGCTGGCGGCGTTCCAGACCGGCCTGCGCTTCAACGACGGGCGCCTGAAGCCGTCGTGGGCGGCGTACCGGCTGCCGCTGTGGGTCGCGCGGCGCGGTTCGAAGCTGCTCGTCTGGGGTCAGCTGCGCCCGGCGGCCGACGGCGCGGTCGAGCAGGTCGACATCCAGAACGCCCCGACCGCGAACGGCGCGTTCACGAGCGTCAAGACGGTCACGGTGCGCAGCCGCAAGGGCTTCTTCAACGTCAAGCTGCCCAAGCGCGCCGGCGTCTGGCGCGTCTCGTGGACCCCGTCGACCGGCGGCGCGGCGATCCTGAGCCGGGTGGCGCGACCCGGCCGATGAGGCGGGCGCTCGCGGGGCTCTGCGCGGCGTTGTGCGTTGGCGCCGTCGCGCCCGCGAGCAGCCTCGCCTCCCATTCGCTGCGGATCGGGATCGCCGACGACGGCGTCCTGTTCCACGCGCCCGACGCCGCCGAGATCGTCGCGCAGTGGAAGGCGCTCGGCGTCGACGTCGCGCGTGTGCACGTGCGCTGGGTGTCGGTCGCGCCCGCCACGAACGCGCGGCGCCCGCCGAAGCGCTTCGACCCCTGGAACCCCGGCGACCGCCACTACCACTGGGGCGTCGTCGACCATGCGATCGAGCTGCTGCGCGACGCGGGGATCGAGCCGATCCTGTCGGTCACGGGCTCCGGCCCGCTGTGGTCGTCCACCGCGCCGGCGCTCGGTAACCCCCTGTGGCGGCCGAATGCCCGCCGGTTCGCCGCGTTCGCCACGGCGGTCGCGCGGCGCTACGGCGACGCGGTGACCGATTACATCGTCTGGAACGAGCCCGACCAGGCGGGCTGGCTGCAGCCGCAGTTCGTCTGCCGCGGCTCGCGCTGCACGCCGGAGTCGCCGCACATCTACCGGTGGCTGTTCAACGCCGCGGCGCCGGCGATCCGCAAGGCCGATCCCGGCGCGCAGGTGCTGGCCGGGGCGCTCGCGCCACGCGGGTCGGACCCCGACGCGCGCAACAGCGCGATGCGCCCGCTGACGTTCCTGCGGGCGTTCGGGTGCGTGGACGGTCGCTACCGGCCGATCCGCAGCGGGCGCTGCGCGAACTTCCACGCGCCGCTGGTCGACGGGATCTCCTACCACCCCCACGGCGTGCTGCGCTCGCCCTCGCAGCGCAACCCGCAGCGCGACGAGGCCGCGTTCGCCGACCTTGGGCGCCTCGAGTTCGTGCTCGACCGGATCGCCGCGCGCGGCGGCATCCGCTGCACCTGCGCCGGGCAGCTCCCGATCCACCTCACGGAGTTCGGCTACCAGACCAACCCGCCCGACGCCTACCAGGGCGTCTCGCCGGCGCAGCAGGCGCGCTGGCTGCAGGAGGCCGGCTACCTCGCCTGGAGCGACCCGCGCATCAAGACGCTCGTGCAGTACGAGTGGCGCGACGACCCGCTGCTGCACAAAGGGTCGGGGAAGAGCGCGTACGCAGGCTGGCAGTCAGGCCTGCTGTACGCCGACTCGCGCCCCAAGCCGGCGCTGAGCGCGTTCGCCAACCCGTTCTGGGTGACCGCGAGCCCGGGCGACCCGACCGTCACGCTCTGGGGCCAGGTCCGCCCAGGCGACGCCCACGAGGTCAGCGTCGAGCGCCGGCTGCCGGGCCGCGACTGGCGCACGCTCGAAACCGTGGAAACCGACCCGTTCGGCGCCTTCACCACCGCGCTGGACCTCCCCAGCCTGGCCGAGGTGCGCTTCGCCTACACGGTGCCCGGCAGCACGCGGTCCAACGCGTCGGAGCCGGTGACGGTGCGCCGCTCGGTCGGCGTCGTCGTGCCGCCGCGCTGAGGACGGTCAGGATGGGGCTGCGAGCGCCTCGGCGACGAGCTGGTGCGCGCGCGTGTTCGCTTCGGCGGGCACCCACGTGAACGCGACCGTCCCGATGCGCTCCGCGACCTCGCGGACTGCGCCGCACAGCTCACGCAGCCGCGGGTTGGTGGGCTCGCGAACCCCGGAGACGTGCTCGACGACCAGGCGGGCGTCACAGCGCGCGTCGACAAGGCCCAGCCCCAGGCGGCTCGCATGCTCGAGGCCGGCCAACAGCGCCCGGTACTCCGCGACGTTCGCGCCGGCGACTCCGATTGCCTCGCCCTGCGCGGCGAGCAGCGTGCCATCGGCGGCCGTGAGCACGTAGCCGATCGCCGCCGGGCCTGGATTCCCGCGCGATCCCCCGTCCGTCGCCAGCACGGCGTAGCCCTGGCGCGGCGCGGGCGGCGGCTTGCCTGCACGCCGGCCGCTCGCCTTGGCGAGAGCGCGCCGCTCGGCGTCGCTGTTGGCGCGGCCGCCACGGCGAGGAGGTCGACGGCGCTGAGGAGCTGCCACGGCGACGAACATACGCCACACTGCCCGCCATGAGCGACCGCGGCGACTTCTTGGCTTGGGTCAGGACCGCGCTGTACGAGGCAGAGGTCGCCCTCCACAACGGCGATGCGGGACCGCGCCGGGAGCTGTGGTCGCGCAACGATCCCGTGAGCGTCATGGGGGCATGGCGCAACGCCCATGGCCAGCAGGAGTTGGATGACCTGTTCGCGTCGCTCGCTGCGAGCTTCTCGGACTGCACGTCGTACCGGCTCGAGCTCCAGGCGTATGACGTCGCGGACGAGATGGCGTACACGGCCGGCCTCGAGCACACCTCGACGTCGGTCGACGGACAGCCGCGCAGCTATGTCCTGCGGGCAACGCAGGTGTACCGCCGCGAAGGCGGCGAGTGGAGGGTCGCCCATCGCCATGGCGACACCGTGACTGAGTGACGAATCGTTGCTAAGCCGCGAGCTTCTCGCGCAGCAGCTGCGGGACGTTCGTGGCGTCGATCGGCTTGGAGACGTAGGCGTCGGCGCCGGCGGCCATCGCCGCCTGTTCGCTCTCGACGGCCTTGGAGGTCGTGAGGACGACGATCTTCGCGCCCGGCAGCGCCTGCCGGATCTGCGGCAGCGCCTCCAGCCCGCTCAGGCCGGGCATGTTGAGGTCGAGCAGGACCACCGAGGGGTCGGTCGCCGCCGCGCCCTCGATGCACTCGCGCCCGTCCGCGCTCTCGCCGACGATCACGGCGCCCGCATCGGCGAGCACCATGCGCAGCAACAGACGGTATTCCGGTGAGTCGTCGCAGATGTAGACACGGCACGCGGGCACTGCCGCCTATCGTCGGGCAAATGCCGGCCGCGCGCCATCCCCAAATCTGATGATTCGCGGGATTTCACTCGTAGACGACCAGGTCCGGCCGCGGGTGCATGCGCATCACGTCGGCCGGCTTCATGAGGTTCGTGTCCTCGCGTGCCGTCGTGCGTGAACTCGCGGTACTTGGAGATCTTGTTGGGGCGATCGCCGAAGCCGTCGACGTTCATCGTCATGGCCAAGCCCCGACGGACCAGGAGCTGCTCCTTGTTCTTGATCATCCCGTCGGTGAACTGGTGGATGACGAACAGCTTCTCGGGGAGCTTGTTCGCACGCACGATGTTCGAGACGAAGCCGGAGACCTGGTTGATCTCGTCGCCGGTGACCGAGCCGATCTGCGTGCCCGGCACCGCCCCGGGCGTGTGCCACTCGGGGTCGAGCGCGATGCCGACGTCCGGCTGCCCGAGCCACGGCGCCAGCCGCTGCGCCTCGGACAGGAAGTCCGCGTGGCCCGGCTGGATGTCGAGCACGAGCAGCGCCTTGATCCGGCGCGCCGCGTGCAGGTAGCGGTTGATGATCGCCGGCGTCTGCTGCGTGCGGTACAGCCCGTCGGCACCGGGCGCGTCGGCCGCGACCGAGGCGATCAGCTCCATCGCGGGCAGCACGGGTCGCGTCTTGCGCCCATAGGGCGCCGCCTGGCGCAGCAGCTTGCGCGCGGCGTGCGCGGGCGTTCCGATCCCGAGTTCGCCGAGCTGGCGGTCCTGCGGCGCGCCGTAGAAGGCCACCACGCGGTACTCGGGGAAGATCCGCCGCCCGCCCCGCGGCAGGCCCACGACCAGCGGCTTGTCGGCCGCCCCCCGCGCAGATGCCGGCTTGTCATCGGAGCCACAGCTGCCGATCAGCACGATCGCCAAGACGGCGATCACGGCGAGCACCGCCAGCGCGGTGAGTCGCCGGCGGCGGTAGACCGCCGCGGTCTCCGAACGCATCTACGCGCGCGTGAAACGGCGGCCGGCCACGGGCGACGCGGCCTCGCGATCGGCCTGCTCGCGCTCCAGCGCGGCCAGCCGCTCGGGCGTCATCGCGGTCTCGTCCTCGTTCTCGGCCAGCCACGCCTCCGCCTCAGCGCGCTGCCGGTCGTCGGCGACGACGCGCTTGCCGGCGGCGTAGTACCTGTCGATCTCGGCGAACAGCTCCTCGACGAGGTCCTCGGTGCGGACCTTCTTGAGCGGCTCGCCCTTGGAGAAGATCATCGCGCTGTCCTTGGCGCCGGTGATCCCGAAGTCAGCGTGGCGCGCTTCACCGATGCCGTTGACGGCGCAGCCGAGGATCGAGACCTCGATCGGGTCCTCATAGGCCTCCAGGCGGCGCTCGACCTCCACCACGACCGAGTCCATGTCGAACTGCAGGCGCCCGCAGGTCGGGCAGGCGATCAGCACCGGGCCGCGCTCGCGCAGCTTCAGCGCCTTGAGGATCTCCCAGGCGACCTTGACCTCCTCCTCGGCGTGGAAGGTCGACAGCGAGATGCGGATCGTGTCGCCGATGCCGTCGGCGAGCAGCGTGCCGAGGCCGACCGCGCTCTTGAGCGAACCCGACCACTTGGTCCCCGCCTCGGTCACGCCGAGGTGCAGCGGATGGTCGATCTTCTCGGCCAGGAGGCGGTTGGACGCGATCGTGTTCGGGACGCTCGTCGACTTCATCGAGACCTTGAAGTCGTAGAAGTCCAGGCGGTGCATGAGCTCGACCCACTCGGTCGCGGCCGTCACGAGGGCCTCCACCGGGTTGGTGAAGTCGAGCTCGCGCAGGTGGCCGGGCAGCGAGCCGGAGTTGACCCCTACGCGGATCGGGATGCGGGCTGCCCTGGCCTTCTCGACGACCTCGGCGGTCTTGTCGGGCCCGCCGATGTTCCCGGGGTTGATCCGCACGCAGTGCGCGCCGGCGTCGATCGCCTTCAGCGCGAGCGTGTGGTTGAAGTGGATGTCGGCGATCACCGGGATCGGCGACTGCGCGACGATCGTCTTCAGCGCCTCGGCGTCCTCCTCGCGCGGGACGGCACAGCGGACGAGGTCGGCCCCGGCGTCGGCGACCCGCAGGATCTGGTCCATGGTGGCCGAGACGTTGGCGGTCTCGGTCTTGGTCATCGTCTGCACGGCGACGGGGGCCCCGCCCCCGATCGCCACGCCGCCGACGTGGATCTGACGCGCTGAGGCCACGACCCCCATTCTAGGGTGGGGTCGTGGTCCCCCAGCGAAAGGCCCTGCTGGAACTCAGGGGGGTCGGATACGTCAGTACGTCGCGCCGCGACCGCGGAAATGGGTCACGAACATGAACAGCGCGAGAATCGCCAGTACGAACAGGATCGGGTGAATGATCGCCCCGCCCGCAATGGCAATGACCAGCAGAACTACTCCGAGAATAAGCCACAACATCGTGTTGGTTGCCTCCTTTCGCTGGCGTGGTACCCGTTGACCCCGGGCGACACCCCTTCAGTTCCAAGAGACACGGACGTTTATGCGACCGCGCGCGGCCCGCTGGCCCGTCTTGCCTCGCCCTTCGCCACGCGCGCCCGGGCGCGACGGCACGCCGCCCTGTTTCCGCCGCTGCCTCCCGAAGCGCGCGTCGTCGACGTCGGTTGCGGTGCACTGGGACTCAGAGCATTGGAGCCGGACCGCGACATCACCGGCGTCGACGTCGTCGATCGGCCTGGCTACCCGGGACCGTTCGTCCGCGCCGACGCCGCCGACCGTCTGCCGTTCGCCGACGGCGAGTTCGACCTCGCCTACTCGTCGAGCGTGATCGAGCACGTCGAGCCCGGCCGCCGAGCCGCGTTCGCCGCCGAGGTGCGGCGCGTGGCACGAGGGATCTACGTCCAGACGCCCGCCTTCTCGTTCCCGATCGAGCCCCACGCGCTGCTGCCGTTCGCGCACTGGCTCCCCGTGCGGCTGCGCCGCGGCTACTGGCGGCTCGGCGCGGCGGGCAGCTGGGAAGAGATCCACCTCTTGCGCCGCGGTGAGCTTGCGGAGCTGTTTCCCGGCGCCGAGATCCGGGCCGAACGGGTCGGACCGCTCGCCAAGTCGTGGGTCGCGCTCACTCCACGTGCGCGCGCGTGACGTCGGCGGGCGTCGGCGCCCCGAGCAGCGTCAGCCCCAGCTC
>VAYD01000443.1:4333-4813 GCA_005883905.1 Actinomycetota bacterium | reverse complement strand
AACGGGCGCGACTGGAAATCGCGTAACGGGGGTCAACCTCGTTCGAGGGTTCGAATCCCTCCCTCTCCGCTGCGTGGCCCGGCGGTTCGTGATCCAGCAGCACGCGGCGCGCACGCTGCATTTCGACTTCCGGCTTCAGGTGGGGCGGGTGCTGAAGTCATGGGCCGTGCCGAAGGGCCTGTCGACGGACCCGAGCGTGAAGCGGCTCGCTGTGCAGGTCGGCGACCACGCGCTCTCCCACGCCGACTACGAAGGGCCGCGCGTGATCATCTGGGACCGCGGGACGTGGCGGGCGCTGACGAAGGGCTCCGTCAACCGCGCGCTCGACGAAGGACACCTCTCGTTCTGGCTCGAGGGCGAGAAGCTGCGCGGCGGCTGGACGCTGCAGCGCACCAGCGCCGGCGCCAAGCCGCAGTGGCTGATCATCAAGCGCCGCGACTAGGCACTGGAACATCGGCGACGCGCTCGAGCGGCTCCGAC
>VAYD01000443.1:0-4300 GCA_005883905.1 Actinomycetota bacterium | reverse complement strand
CACGCCGTGGACCGCCGCCGCACCAAGGAGCGGCCCGTCCGGCAGCGGAAGCCGCTCGGGGTGGAGGATGAAGGCGCACGTTTGGGGGCCGCCGAGCCCACCGTGGAACGAGATGAGCTCCTCGAAGGCGCAGCCCTCGTCGAGCATCGGGTCGTAGAAGCTGCCGATCATGATGTCGGCGACGTGGGCGAAACCGTCGGTCCGCAGGACATGCTCCGCGGCGGTCGGCGAGAACGGCGCGAGCGGATCCCCACCCTCCACGCGCCGCTCCTGGAGGTAGTTCTGCCCGTCCTTGCCGAGCACCACGGCGCCGTGCTCGGCCGAGCGCACGAGCAGCCATCCGACGTGAGGATGGTCACGCAACGCGGGCAGGAGTCGCGGGTGGCGCTCATCGATCTCCTCGAGCGTCAGCCTGCGCTTCTCCTCCATGAGGTAGACGAGGCCGAGGTTGCCGGAGCCGAGCACCACGACGTCGCGATCCGAGACGTCGTTCTTGGGCTTCTTCTCCGGGTGATGCCCGGTTGCCTCGTTGACCGCCTGCTGGACCATCGCGTTCTGCTCGTCGCCGCCCGCGAAGCCTGCGACGTGCGCGCCCCCGAGCGAGCGTTCGACCAGCTCATCGAGCCCGTAGCCGTTGCGCTGCTTGAAGGTCGCGCCCTGCGTCTGCCCGTGGTCGGAGAGCACCACGATCTCGTACGGCCGGGGCGCGTAGCGCCGTGCACCGGCGATGCGGGCGAACTGCTGGTCCAGCTTGCGCAGCGCCTCCATGGTGTCGGCGCGCATCAGCCCGGAGTGGTGTGCCACCTCGTCGTAGCTCGAGAACGTCGCGTACACGGCGGGCCGCCCGCGCATCATGTCCGTCAGCACGCCGAACACGATCAGGTCGCGGACGATCACGCACATCACCCCGCGGATGAGCGGATAGGCGCCGCCCCTATGCCCTCGCGGCCGGACGTCGCGGCGCGTGGCGCGCAGCGAAGCGCTGATCTCCAGGGCGACTTCCCAGAAGAAGAGCACCAGCGCGCGTGTGACGTTGAACCCGTTGGCGAAGAACGCCCGGTAGCCGGGGTTCGCGCGCTTCTCCGCTTCGGAGCGGCTCACGGTCAGGATCGTCTCCTCCGCCTCGCCGGAGAGCAGATTGCCGCGGCTCGCCCCACCGTCGACGAGCAGGCCGATCCCCGTCGCGTGGCGGCGCTCGATCTCGGCGCAGTCCGCGGGCGAAGAGCAGACCATCATCAACCCGGTCTCCTTCTCGACCCAGCGGAACGCGGGGATGTCCTCGTTCGAGCCGAGCAGGATGCCGGCCTGACTCGCTCCCGTCTGGGAGGAGAGGTCGGTCTCCCACTCCGCCAGGCGGTAGCCCTCCTCCGCGATCCAGCGCGCCATCGTGGGAGCGCTCCCGTCGCGCATGGCATCGCGTAGAACCGGCAGGGCGAGCCCGTCGATCTCGAGGAAGAGGATCCCGGGCTCGTCGGTCGGCCCGCGCGCGCCCTGACGGCGCGCGATGCGCCGGGTCACGCGCAGCGAGTACTCGTCGTCGTCGTTCGTGCCCAGAATCACCTGCAGCACCATGCTCACCGCGGCCATCACGAGCGAGGCCAGAAGAGCGTCCCCGAACGAGCCGACGTGCACGTCCCCGCTCAGCACGGCGTCGGCTGCGAGCAGCAGCAGCGCATCCGCCACGAGGACCAGCAGGAAGCCGGCGACCAGCGTGAACGGCAACCGCAGCGCCGCGAGGATCGGCGGGAGGAACGCGTTCAGGATGGCGATGACGGCCGCCACCAGGAACGCCGCCCCGGTTCGCTCGAGCGCGAACCCGGGCACCAGCCAGGCGGCCACTGCCACCGCGCCGGCGGCCACCACCCACGACGTGAGGAGCCGGAGCGGGCGCAGGCGTGGCGACTCGGGCTGCCAGCGCACCGGCTGTGCGAACGTTGCCGTCTCGTCGGACACGTGGGCGACCCTAGGTTCCGGGCCCCGCCGCGGCATCATCCCTTGTGGGTGATTCGCGGAAGGCTTCGCCGGGTCGCAGCACGACCACCTCGGAGGCCGGCGCGGTGCGCGCCACGGCGGCGGCGAACTCGCGCGCCGGCGCCTCCAGGTCGCCGCGCCGCATCGCCGCGCGCAGGTACGTCCCCCAGTGGATCGGGATCACGACGCGCGGCGAAAGCAGTCGCGTCGCCTCGGCCGCGCGCTCGGGATCGAGATGCCCCGGCGGAAGCCGCGGCCCCCAGCCCCAGATCGGCAGCAGCGCCACGTCGAGGCCGCGCTCGCCGATCTCGGCCATGCCGTCGAAGAGGTCCGTTGCGCCGCGCGTCGTGGTCTGCCTGCGTCGCGGAGAGCCGGGCTCGGCCGAGGCCGACCTCGTCTCCTGGTTCCAGCTCGTGCGCTCCCGGAACGAGCCTTGCCGTCCCCGGCGGGCCGAACACCTCGAAGGTCCCTGGCAGCCTCCGTAGCGTGGGGAGGTCCGCGTGGTCGTGGTGCAGGTGAGACAGGAGCACGGCATCCAGCCGATCCGGCAGCGCGGGCAGCTCGACCTGGCGCACGAGGTGGGCGACACGCTTGCGCAGGACCGGGTCGGTCAGCACGCGGGTGCCCGCAACCTCGATCAGGACCGTCGAGTGTCCGAGCCACGTGATGGTGGTCACGTGCTCAGCCTGACGCATCCACCCTCCGGGGGTGATGCGCGCCCCTTCCGGGTGAGACGAAGGTCGGAGCGTGGCCGCCACGACCGACGAGCAGCTCGCCGAGCTGCTCGACCTCACCAGTCATTCCGACAGCGTCGAGCTCAAGCTCACCGTCCCACTGGAGGACCAGCGCAAGGCCATCCAGGCGCTCGGGCTCGACCCGCTCGAGGGGCAGATCCGCCTGATCTACTTCTTCGACACGCCGGACCTCGCGCTGGAGCAGGCCGGCGTCGTCGTGCGCGCGCGCCGCGTCCAGGGCAAGGGCGACGACAGCGTCGTCAAGCTGCGGCCGGTCGTGCCGCAGGAGCTGCCGGACGAGCTGCGCGAGTCGGCGAGCTTCTTCGTCGAGGTCGACGCGATGCCCGGAGGCTTCGTGTGCTCGGGCTCGATGAAGGGCGTGCCCCGCAAGGCGTCGGTGCAAGAGGTCTTCCTCGGTGAGCAGCCGCTGCGCAAGCTGTTGTCCAAGGAGCAGCGCGCGTTCTACTCGGCGCACGCGCCGGAGGGCATCAAGCTCGACGACCTCGTCCTGCTCGGCCCGATCTTCATCGTCAAGCTCAAGGGCACGCCCGCCGGCGCGAACCGGCGCGTGGTCGTCGAGCTCTGGCTCTACCCAGACGGCTCGCGCATCCTCGAGCTCTCGACGAAGTGCGCGCCCGGCGAAGGCCTGCAGGTCGCGGGCGAGATGCGCGCGTTCCTGGCCGAGCGCGGCATCCCGACGACGGGCGACCAGCAGACGAAGACGCGCACCGCACTCGAGCACTTCGCGGCCCACCTGGACGCGGAGGCATCGTGATCGCCAACCGCGAGAGCACGCCGTGGTGGTGCTACGCGCTCACCGGCGTGCTGTCGGCGGCGGCCGGGATCGCCGTCCTCGTCTGGCCGGACATCACGCTGCTCGCGCTGGCGATCATCACCGGCATCAACATCCTGCTGCTGAGCGCGCTCCTGATCGGTGAGACGCTCGGCTCCAAGGACGATGCGAGCAAGACGCTGCGGGTCGTGGTCGGCGTGGCCGGCGTCATCGCCGGCGTGATCGTGATCCGCCACCCCGAGGGGACCCTGCTGGCGATCGTCCTGGCCGTCGGCGTCTGGCTCATCCTGTCGGGGCTCGCCGAGCTGATGGGCGCGATCGCCATGGGCGGCGAGCGCCGCATGCTGCGCTTCCTCGGCGCCGCGGGCGACATCGTCATCGGCATCCTCATCCTCGCCCTGCCGAAGCTCAGCCTCACGACCGTCGCCGTCCTGATCGGCATCGGCTTCATCATCCGCGGGCTCGTCCTGCTCGCCGGCGGCTGGCGGCTGCGCGGCGAGCGCGCGGGCAGCGAGCCCGCGGCGACGCCGGCGTAGCAGCCCGGCCGAGCCACCCCTAGATGGTTGAATGCGAAATCCCCGCACACGCACCAACGCGCGTGGCCGCGCTGGATCGGCGCCGTCCTCCTCGCCCGTGCCCCGGCACGGCCTTCGTCGGCCCGCGACGCCCAGCCCGACCACGCGCGCCGCTGCGCGCACGGTCATTCCGCATCAACCATCTAGTCCTCGCGCCGCCACTGCGCCGTGAGGATCGTGATGATCACCGACGTCACGAGCGGGATCAGGGCCATCCCGAAGATCAT
>VAYD01000062.1 GCA_005883905.1 Actinomycetota bacterium | reverse complement strand
CATCATGCTCACCGCCAAGACGGAGGAGATCGACAAGGTCCTCGGCCTCGAGCTCGGCGCCGATGACTACATCACCAAGCCGTTCTCGCTGCGGGAGTTCCGCAGCCGCGTGCGGGCCGCGCTGCGCCGGGCCGGCATGAGCTCGGGCGCGGACGGCGGCCCCGAGGACGAGCCGCTCGAGGCGCACGAGCTGCGCATCGACCCCGCCAAGCGCCAGGTGACGATCCGCGGCGAGCCGATCGCCACGACGTTCGTCGAGTTCGAGATCCTCAGCGCGCTCGCGCGTTCGCCCGGGCGCGTGTTCACCCGCGACATGCTGCTGACCCGCGTCTGGGGGGACAGCGCCTACCGTGATCCGCGCACGATCGACGTGCACATCCGTCACCTGCGCGAGAAGCTCGAGCGCGACGCCAAGGACCCGGAGTACATCTTTACCGTCCGGGGCGTCGGCTACCGGTTCCGCGACGCCGCCTGAACCATGAAGACACGAGGGCGAGGGCCCGTGCTCTCCATCGCCAACCGGCTGGCCATGCTGTTCGGCGCGATCACGCTCGGCGTGATCGCCGTCGTCTACGTGTACGTGGTGCCGCCGCTGGAATCCTCGCTGCGCAACCAGCGCCTGCGCAGCCTGGCGGCGACGGCGAAGGCCTCGGTCGGGCAGGTGCGCAGCGACGTCGTCAACGCGGTCGACGTGAAGGTCCTCAACCGCGATGTCGGCGCCGCGTCCGATGCGGCCAACGCGCGGGTGACACTGCTGATCATCAACCACACCCCGGCCGGCGTGCAGGCGGTGCCGACGTTCGACTCCACGACCCAGGTCGAGATCCGCGACCTGCAGTTCGCCGTTGCGCTCGATGCGGCGACCTCCCGCAAGATCGCCACGGGCTACGAGTCCGGAGACGCCGGCCGCCTCGCCGAGGCCGCGGTGCCGATCCGTGTCAAGAAGCAGGTCGGCCAGGTCGCGGTGTTCTCGGTGCCGCTGTCCGACGTCGAGGACAACGTCGCGCTGATCCGGCGGCGGATCCTCGCGGCCGGCGGTCTCGCGCTTGTCGGCGCGCTCCTCGCCGGCTACGGCGTCGCCACGGCGCTCAGCCGGCGGGTCAGGCGCCTGGAGGTCTCGGCCGGCCGCGTCGCGGGCGGCGACTTCGACGCGCGCTTCCCCGTCGACTCGGCCGACGAGCTCGGCCAGCTCGCGATGACGCTCGAGCGGATGCGGATCCAGCTCGCCGAGCTCGACTCGGCGCGCAAGCGCTTCATCGCGACCGCGTCGCACGAGCTGCGCACGCCGATCTTCTCGCTCAGCGGGTTCCTGGAGCTGCTCGCCGACGAGGACCTCGACGACCAGACGCGGCGCTCGTTCATCCAGGAGATCCGCGAGCAGGTCGACCGCCTCGGCAAGCTCGCCACCGACCTGCTGGACCTGTCGCGCCTCGAGGCCGGCTCGCTCGAGCTGCGTCCCGAGCAGACCGACATCGCGACGATCTGCCGGATGGTCGCCGGCGAGTTCGCGCCCGCCGCGGCGCAGCAGGACGCCGAGCTGCGGCTCGCCGTGCCCGACAGCCCGCTCGATGCGACCTGCGATCCTGAGCGGCTGGCGCAGATCATGCGGATCCTGATCGACAACGCGCTTCGCCACACGCCCGACCGGACCGCCGTCGTCGTCTCCGCCGAACCCAACGGGACGCGCGTGCGCGTCGCGGTCACAGACAGCGGCCCGGGCATCAAGCGCACCGAGCTCGACCGGATCTTCGAGCCCTTCTACACGTCCGACGACGCGCGCGGATCGGGGCTCGGCCTGGCGATCGCGCGCGAGCTCGCGGGGCGGATGGACGGGCGGCTCGGTGCGCAGAGCGCGCCCGGGCGCACGACGTTCTCGCTGGAGCTGCCGGCGTGACGCGCGCCGCGCTGCTCGTCCCGCTCGTCGCGCTCGCCGGCTGCGGCGGTTCGGGGCACACGACGACCGTCGTGCGCTCGTCCAAGGTCGAAGTCGTCGCGCCATCGGCGGACAAGGCCGCCGACGACGGGAGCTTCGACGTCGAGCGCCTGTACGAGCGCGAGTCGCCGGGCGTCGTCACGGTGATCTCCGGCCAGGGGCTCGGCTCGGGCTTCGTGATCTCCGGCAGCGGCGAGGTCCTCACCAACGCGCACGTCGTCACGACCGGCACCGGCGCGCGCATCAAGCGCTCCGGCGACGTCTACGTGAAGTTCGCCGACGGCAACCAGGTGCCCGCGCACATCGTGGGCTTCGACCCGAACGCCGACGTGGCGCTGCTGCGGATCAACCCCGCGGGGCTGACGCTGCGGCCGCTCCCACTCGGCTCCACCACCCACCTGAAGGTTGGCTCGCCCGTCGCCGCGATCGGTTCCCCGTTCGGCGAGGAGCAGTCGCTGTCGGTCGGCGTGGTGTCGGCGACGCAGCGCTCGATCGACTCGCTGACCGGGTTCAAGATCGAGGGCGCGATCCAGACCGACGCCGCGATCAACCACGGCAACTCCGGCGGGCCGCTGCTCGACGCCTCCGGGCGCGTGCTCGGCATCAACTCGCAGATCGAGACGAACACCGGCGACGGCGCGGGCGTCGGCTTCGCGGTGCCGATCGATGCGGTGCGCCGCTCGCTGGCGCAGCTGCGGCGCAGCGGCAGCGTCCACTACGCGTACCTCGGCGTCCAGACGGTCGAGGTGTATCCGCAGCTCGCGAAGCGATTCAACCTCGGCGTCCCGCACGGCGCCTACCTCGACGACGTCCTGCAGGGCGGTCCCGCCGACAAGGCGGGGCTGCACGGCGCGGGCGGCGACGCGGTCACGTTCCAGGGCGCGCGGTTCCGTCCGGGCGGCGACGTCATCACGAAGGTCGGCGCGACGCCGATCGCGCACGCGGCCGACGTGTCGCGCGCGCTCAACGGCTACGAGCCCGGTCAGACGGTCCGCATCACGGTCGCGCGGGCGGGACGCGAGCGCGTCGTCGACGTCAAGCTTGGCGAGCGGCCGCCGGACACCCGGCCTACTGGATAGATTCCGGCGCGTGCTTCAGCCAGTCGCAATCGGCAGCAAGCTTCTTTCCGACTACACGCACATCGTCGGCCGGGACCTGATCGAAGAGGTCAGGGAGCTCGCCGCACCGCTCGAGGGCCGCAAGGTCGTCCATGTCTCCGCCACGGCGTTCGGCGGGGGCGTCAGCGAGATCCTCTACACGCTGGTCCCGCTGATGAAGGACGTCGGGCTCGACGTCGAGTGGCAGGTCATCTACGGGCGCGAGGAGTTCTTCAACGCGACCAAGCTGATGCACAACGCGCTGCAGGGCGCACCCGAGGACCTCACCGAGGAGCACTGGGCCACCTGGCGCCACTACAACGAGATGAACGCGCGCGAGCTCGCGAGCGGCTGGGACGTCGCGCTGATCCACGACCCGCAGCCGGCGGCGATGTACCACCTCGTCCCGGAGAAGGCGAAGGGCTGGGTCTGGCGCTGCCACATCGACCTGTCGACGCCGAACCCCGACACGATCGGCCAGCTCCTGCCCTACATCCGCGACTATCCGCAGTCGCTGTTCCACATGCCGGCGTACGTGCCCGGCGGCATGAGCGGCACGGTCAACATCGTGCCGCCGGCGATCGACCCGCTCGCGCCGAAGAACATGGCGCTGTCGCCCGAGGACGCGTCCTACGTGTGCGCGCAGTTCGGCATCGACGTGGACCGCCCGATGATCTGCCAGGTGTCGCGGTTCGACCCTTGGAAGGACCCGCTGGGCGTGATCGACGCCTACCGCTTGGTCAAGGAGGAGATCGCGTCGGTGCAGCTCGCGCTCGTCGGCTCGATGGCCTCCGACGATCCCGAGGGGTGGGACTACTTCAACGCCACGATCGCCCACGCCGACGGCGACCCGGACATCCACATCCTCAACAACTTCAACAACGTCGGCGCGATCGAGGTCAACGCGTTCCAGTCGCAGTCCGACGTCCTGATCCAGAAGTCCACGCGCGAGGGCTTCGGCCTGACAGTGAGCGAGGCGATCTGGAAGGGCCGGCCGTTCATCGGCGGCAACGTCGGCGGGATCCCGCTGCAGGTCGAGGACGGCGTGAGCGGGTTCCTGGTCGACTCCGTCGAGATGTGCGCGCAGCGCACGCTCGAGATCCTGCGCGACCCCGAGCTGGGCAAGCAGCTCGGCCGCCGCGGCAAGGAGCACGTCCGCAAGGAGTTCCTCACGCCGCGCTACCTGCGCGACTACCTGCGGATCTTCACCGAGCTGCTCGGCGAGGGCAGCCAACCAGCGGCGGCCTGATGACGCAGCCCCCGCTGGTGCTTGTCTCCAACCGCGGGCCCGTCACGTTCGATGAGCAGGGCAACGTCTCGCGCGGGACCGGCGGACTGGTGACAGCGCTGACGGGCCTGGCGTCGCACCGCGACGCCGTGTGGGTGGCGTCGACGATGAGCGAGGGCGATGCCGTGAAGGCGCGCGAGCACGGCGGCAAGGCGTTCACGGTGCGCTCGCCGCAGGGCGGCGAGTACTCGGTTCGGCTGGTCGAGTCAGACCCCGAGGCCTACGACCGCTTCTACAACATCATCGCCAACCCGATGCTCTGGTTCATCCAGCACTACCTCTGGGACCTGAGCAACGCGCCGGACATCCGCCGCCACGAGGTCGAGGCGTTCGAGTACGGCTACAACGTCGTCAACGAGGACCTCGCGCTGGCGGTGATCGAGGAGGTCAACGGGGTCTCCGAGCCCGTCGTGATGATCCACGACTATCACCTGTACACGCTGCCGCAGCTCGTGCGCCGGGCCCGCAGCGACGCATTCCTGCACCACTTCATCCACATCCCGTGGCCGCAGAGCGACGCCTGGCGCGTGCTGCCGAACCGCATCCGCGAGGAGATCTACGGCGGGCTGCTGGCCAACGACATCATCGGCTTCCACACGCGCTCGTACCGGCGCAACTTCCTGCAGTGCTGCAGAGACCTGATGGACCTCGACGTCGACTTCGCCGACGGGACGGTGACCTACGAGGGGCGCGAGGTCTGGGTGCGCGCGTACCCGCTGCCGATCGACGCGTCGGCGACGCTGCGCCTTGCCGCGTCGGAGCGGGTGGGCGAGTTCGAGGCCGAGCTGCTCGCGCGCCGTCGCGAGCACCTGATCCTGCGCGTCGATCGCGCTGACCTGTCCAAGAACGTGCTGCGCGGGTTCTCGGCGTTCGACCTCTTCCTCGAGCAGCACCCCGAGTTCCACGAGCAGGTCACGTTCATCGCGCAGCTGATGCCGTCGCGCCTGGACGTGCCGGAGTACGCCGAGTACCTCGAGCGCATCGAGGCGCTCGTCGCGGTCGTCAACCACCGCCACGGGACGCCGGACTGGATGCCGATCCAGCTCAAGCTGCGCGACAACCTCGATGAGGCGATCGCCGCCTACAAGCACTACGACGTGCTGATCGTCAACGCCATGTTCGACGGGATGAACCTGGTCGCGAAGGAGGGGCCGCTCGTCAACGAGCACGCCGGCGTCTCGATCCTCAGCGAGAACACGGGCGCGCACGAGGAGCTCGGCGAGTTCGCGTTGAGCGTGAACCCGTTCGACATCCAGGAGACCGCGGACTCGATCCACGCGGCGCTGACGATGCGCGAGAGCGAGCGCCGGCGCCGGATGGACGGGCTCAAGCGGATCGTCACGCTGCGCGACCCCGGCGACTGGATCGACGACCAGCTGGCGGACATCCGCAAGAAGGCCGGCGGCGGGCGGGCGGCGGCCACGAGCGAGGGGCACTAGGGCAGGGCGAACTCGCGCGCCGCCATGTCGGCGGCGCTCGGGGGCGGTGGCGCGGCGCGCGGCCGTACAGGCGCCGGCTGCGGGAGCGCGGGGTTCGGCGCCGGCCTGGGCGCCGGCTGCTTCACGCGGTCGACGTGGCGCCGCTGGCGCTTCGCGCGGCGACGCGTCGGCCGGGGCCGCGCGGGCGCGGGCTTCGGCGCCCGCCGCGCGGGCCGGGTGAGGGGCTGTTCCGGGGCGGCCGGCGACGCGGGATCCTCAACGCTCACCGGCTGCGCCGCGGCGGGTGGCAGACGGGGCGGCGCTCCCTTGAGATGCGGCCACGCGACAACGAGGGCGATGACGGCCACGACCGCGGCGGCCCGGGCGATGTTGTCCCATCTGAGTCGGTCCATGCAGGGACTAGGCGCGCCGGGAACGCCCTCGCCCCTTTGCTACAGTGGCCGCCGCCTTCCGGGCGAACTCGACATGGCCGCAGCCAAGCCCACATACGACCTGATGCTCATGCTCGACTCCGGCGCGCCGGACGAGCAGCGCTCCAAGATCCTCGCCGACGCCGAGCGGCTCATCACGAGCAACGGCGGCGAGATCACGTCCAAGCACGACTGGGGCGTGCGGGCGCTGGCCTTCGAGATCAACCACAAGGCCGACGCCGACTATCACCTGCTGCAGTTCCAGGGGCCGCCGGCGGTCCTCGACGCGCTCAACCGCACGCTGCACATCACCGACGGCGTCACGCGCTTTCGCATCATCAAGCTCCGCCCCGGCACGCCGCCCGCGCCGGATGTCCGCCAGGACGTCCCGGCCCCGCGCGCCGCGGAGGAGAGCCCGGACGAGGCGGCAGTGCCCGCCGAGCCGGCGACGCCCGCCGCCTGACGCTGTCAGGAAAACCTCCGCGTTTGCGACTTCTTCGCAACGCGTGCGTTCCAGATCGGCCCTTGGGGTCCCAGAACCCGCCGTTGCCGTGTCTAGACTCGCCGACGAGCCAAAGAAGCTTCGAAAGGAGGCCACGCCGATGGCCGCAACAAACATCAACCGGGTAGTCCTGACCGGCAACCTCACGTCCGATCCCGAGCTGCGCTCCCTGCCGAGCGGGACCTCGGTCTGCAAGCTGCGCGTCGCATGCAACACGCGGCGCAAGGACGGGCCGACCGGCGAGTGGGTCGACAAGCCCAACTACTTCGACGTCACCGTGTGGGGCGCGCAGGGCGAGAACTGCGCCCGCTACCTCAGCAAGGGTCGCCCGGTCGCGATCGACGGGCGCCTGGAGTGGCGCGAGTGGGAGAGCGAGGGCGGCGGCAAGCGCCAGGCGATCGACATCATCGCCGACGCAGTCCAGTTCCTCGGCGGCCCGCGCGACGACGCCCCCGGCGGCCAGCAGGCCTCCGGCGGTTTCGCGCCGCGAGCCGACATCCCCGTCGACACCTCCGATTACGCCGCGGCTCCCGCGGGTGGCAATGGCGGCGCCTCGCCCGCGCCGGCCGAGGACGACATTCCGTTCTAACGAGACGATCGCGGAGAGGGT
>VAYD01000452.1 GCA_005883905.1 Actinomycetota bacterium | reverse complement strand
ATATAGGAACAGCGCCAGTGCGCTGCCGAACGCAAGCGACGCGTAGGTCGTCTGCGCGTCGACGCCGCTCGGGATCAGCGAGCCCGGCTTCGGCGAGTGCTTGGGCAGCGCCGCGCCGGCCTTGTCGAAGATCGCGCCGTACCCGCCGAGCTTCGACGGGATGTAGATGACCGCGACGAGGATCGTCACGTAGATCAGCGCGTCCTTGACGATCGCGATCAGCGCGGGCGCGCGGAGGCCCGAGTTGTAGGTGTAGGCCGCGAGGATCACGAACGCGAGGATCAGCGGCCAGTCGCCCTTCACGCCCATCGCCTGCAGCACCACGCGGATGCCCACGAGCTGCAGCGCGATGTAGGGCATCGTGGCAAGCAGCCCCGTCGCCGCCACCGCGGTGGCGAGCGAGCGCGAGCCGAAGCGCCCGCGGACGAAGTCGGCGGGCGTCACGTAGCCGCGCCGATGCGCCACCGACCACAGGCGCGGCAGCGCCAGGAAGGCCAGCGGATAGATCAGGACGGTGTAGGGCAGCGCGAAGAAGCCGACGGCGCCCACGCCGAACACGAGCGCCGGCACGGCGATGAACGTGTACGCGGTGTAGAGGTCGCCGCCGAGCAGGAACCACGTGACGACGGAGCCGAAGCGCCGGCCTCCGAGGCCCCACTCGTTCAGCTCCGCGAGGTTGCCGCGCCGCCAGCGCGCGGCGACGAAGCCCAGGATCGTCACGAACGCGAAGAGCGCGATGAAGACGACCAGGGCAGTGACATCGGTCGGATGGCTCATGACCCCCTCCTGGTCGCGCGATAGACGAACCAGGTGACCAGGGCCGCAACCGGGACCCAGACGAACTGGTACCAGTAGAAGAACGGGAAACCGAACAGCTCAGGACTGTCGGTCGCGTAGAGCGGCGGATACAGCAGCCCGATGAACGGGAGGATGAGGAGTAGCCGCCAGCCCCTGTGTCGTGCCATGACGCCTCCCCAAGACGGTGGACGTCTGAAAGGTTCCCCGGGGTGGACGCCCTCGAAACGATCGTGCTGCTCGCCGCGGGCGGCTGCGCGGGAGCCGTCAACGCGGTCGCCGGCGGCGGCTCGCTCGTCTCGTTCCCTGCGCTGCTCGCGGTCGGCTACTCGCCCGTCGCGGCCAACGTGACCAACCAGGTCGGGCTCGTGACGGGCTACGCGGCTACCGCGCCGAGCTGGCCGGCCAGCGGGCCCGCGCGCGGGCGCTCAGCATCACCGCCGGGCTCGGGGCGGCGGTCGGCACGGCGCTCCTGCTGCTCGCGCCGGCGCACAGCTTCCGCGTGATCGTGCCCTACCTCGTGCTTGCGTCCTGCGCGCTGCTCGCGCTGCAGCCGGCGCTGACGCGCGCCGCCGGGCGCCACCGCGCGGCGCACCCGGGCCTCCCGCTGCACGCGGGCGTCTTCGGCGCGAGCGTCTACGGCGGCTACTTCGGCGGCGCGCTGGGCATCGTGCTGCTCGCGATCCTCGGCGCGCTGCTCGTCGACGAGCTGCAGCGGCTCAACGCGCTCAAGGGCCTGCTCAGCCTCATCGTCGGGGTCGTCGCCGCGGCGGGCTATGCGCTCTTCGGGCCGGTCCACTGGGGCGCCGCGGCGCTGATCGCGGCGGGCGCGCTCGCGGGCGGCCACCTCGGAGCCGGCCTCGCCCGGCGGCTGCGACCCGACGTGCTGCGCTGGGCGATCGTCGTCTACGGCACGGTGGCCGCGATCATCCTGCTCGTGTGAGCGTGCGCGACGGCTCGCGGCGGATCGACGGGTCGCGCGAGAAGCGCGGCTCCTCATCGACGCGCCTGGGGCGGGCCGGGCGGCTGCTGGGCTCGGTCACGATGAACGTGATCCAGACCGAGACGACCGTCGCCGCGAACTCGTACCAGTAGAAGAACGCGATCCCGAGGAAGTCCGGCCTGCGCCCGGCGTAGAGCGGCCCGACGAGAAGGGCGACCAGCGGGATGATCAGGAGGATCCTCCAGCGCACTGCCACGATCTCTGCCCACCAGCGCTTCACGGCAAACACCTAGGCTGCCACTGGCGCAGGACGTATAGTCCGCGGTCCCGACTGGCCAGTCAGCCAAGGAGCTTTCAAGCGTGGATCTGAACGACAGCCCGGAGCAGGCCGCGTACCGCGAGCGGGTGCGCTCCTGGCTCGAGGAGCACAAGGGCGAGGCGCCCGTCCTGCACGGCGAGGGGGCGATCACCGACGAGGACGAGATCGTCGCGGCCCGGCGCGCGTGGCAGGGCAGGCTGGCGGAGGCCGGGCTCGCCGGGGTCACGTGGCCGAACGAGTTCGGCGGCCAGGGCCTCGGCCCGATCGAGCAGGTGATCGTCAACCAGGAGATCTCGCGCGCCGGCGTGCCCGGGATCCTCGACGCGATCGGGGTCGGCATGCTCGGCCCGACGATCATCGCCCACGGCACCGAGGAGCAGAAGACCCGCTACCTGGCGCCGCTGCTGCACGGCGACGAGGTGTGGTGTCAGCTGTTCTCCGAGCCCGCCGCCGGCTCGGACCTCGCGGGCATCCAGACGCGTGCGCGCCAGGAGGACGACGGCTCGTGGGTGCTGAACGGCCAGAAGGTCTGGACCACCAACGCGCAGTTCGCGTCCTACGGGCTGTTGCTCGCGCGCACCGACGCCGAGGTGCCCAAGCACAAGGGCCTGACGATGTTCATCGTGCCGATGGACGCGCAGGGAGTGACGATCCGCGGGCTGCGCCAGATCTCAGGCGAGGCCGAGTTCAACGAGGTCTTCTTCGACGACGTCAAGCTGCCGGCCGACGCCGTCTGCGGCGAGGTCAACGGCGGCTGGGGCACGGCCCTGACGACGCTGATGTTCGAGCGCGTGACGATCGGGCTCGGGTCCGAGGGCATGGGCTACCGGTCGGACCGCTTCGCCCACGCGATCGCGGCCGACCCCGAGGCGCGCGCCGACGGCGAGGTTCGCCACCAGCTCGGCGAGATCACGACGGAGCTGCTGGCGATCAAGTTCAGCGGCTACCGCACGCTGACGGCCCTGCAGCGCGGCCAGATCCCCGGCCCGGAGGCGGGCCTGGCGAAGGTGACGCTCGTGAACGCCGCGATCAAGGCCGGCGACCTGATCGCCGACGTGCTCGGGCCCGAGGCGCTCGCGGAGCCCGGCGAGTGGAGCTACATGATCTCGTTCCTGCCCGGCCTGAAGTCCGCCGGCGGCACCGAGGAGATCCTGCGCAACACGATCGGCGAGCGCGTGCTCGGGCTGCCGCCGGAGCCGCGGCTGGACAAGGGCGTCCCGTTCAGCGAGCTGCGCGCCAAGGAGCGGGAGGCCGTCGCATCATGAACCTCGCCCTCTCCGACGAGCAGGAGTTCCTGCGCGACGCCGCGCGCGGCGCTCTGACTCGGCACAAGACGATCGAGGCCGCCCGCGAGGCGGCTGACGGCGGCTCGCTCCCCGACCTGTGGCCGACGGCGGTCGAGGCCGGCTGGCCCGGCCTGCTGGTGTCCGAGGACAACGGCGGCGCCGGCCTGCAGCCGTT
>VAYD01000451.1:2381-5864 GCA_005883905.1 Actinomycetota bacterium | reverse complement strand
CAGCGCGAGCCCGAGCGCCAGCGCGGGGAGCGTGAGGGTCTTCAGGATCCCGATGATGCCGCTCTCGTAGCCCGACACCGGGAACCAGCCCAGCTCGAGGCCGAAGATCAGCGCGAGCATCAGGCCGAGCCAGAATGCGGGCATCGCGAACGTGACCGTCGTCGAGATGCGAATCGCGTTGTCGATCCAGCCGTTGGGCCGCAGCGCCGCCACGATCGCCAGCGGCACGCCGATCAGCAGCGAGATCAGCATCCCGTAGGCGATCAGCGCCGCGCTGGGGCCGATGCGCTGCCCGATGAGCTCGCCGACCGGCGACCCCAGCGTGAACGCGTTCCCGAAGCGGCCCTGGACCGTGTGCGAGACGTAGAGCGCGAACTGCGTCAGCAGCGGGCGGTCGAGGTCGAGCTGATGGCGAACGTTCGCGATCGCCTCAGGGGTGGCCCGGCCCCCGAGGACGATCGTCACTGGATCCCCGGGGACCAGGTGGATGATGAAGAACGTCGCGACGAGCAGCCCGAACAGGACCACCACCGCGAGGGCGACGCGGCGGATCAGGTAGTTGACCACCGCGCCACCCCGGCCGTCAGCTCTTCGCTGCGAACCACGTGTCCTCCAGGTGATCCGAACCGAGCGCGTCGATCGCCGTGCCGCACGTGTTCGCCGAGTGCGCGTTGACGTACGGGTAGTTCATGACGTTGATCACGGGCGTCTGCTCATACAGCGCCTTCTGGATCTGCGGCCACTGCTTCGCGCGCGCGCTGTCGCTCAGCGTCGTCGTGAACTTCTGGACCATCTTCTGGATCGCCGGGTCCTTCCAGTTGGAGAAGAACCCATTGAGCCCGTTGCTGGGGTCCGCCAGGAACGTCGCGTACTCGTCGGGAACGACGACGTCGCTGGTGTACGACGGGAACGGGAACGTCATGTCGTATTTGATCGCGAGGAACTTGCTGGTCGTCGTCGCCGGGTCCTCCTCGATCAGCTTGACCTTGATCCCGATCGCGCCGAGCTCCTGCTGCATCAGCAGCACGAGCTGCTTGTAGTAGTCGTAGCCGGAGGGGTATTGCAGCGTCGTCGAGAACCCGTTCGGGTACTTCGACTGCTTCATCAGCGCCTTGGCCTTCGCGAGGTCGTACGAGTACGGCTGCACGGTGCTGTAGGGCGCGTCGTAGCGCAGCCCCATCAGCACGCTGTTCGGGATCCGGCCGAGCCCGTGGAAGATGTCCTGGTTCATCTTCTGGCGGTCGAACGCGTACTGCATGGCCTTGCGCACGTTGATGTCGGTGAACGGCTTGCGCGCGTGGTTCAGCCACAGGCCCATGAACAGGGGCACCTTGGCCGACTGGATCTCCACGTTCTTGTCCGACTGCAGCGAGTTGATCTGCGAGAACGGCACGCCGTCCATGATCTGCGCGCTTCCTCCGCGCAGGGCCAGGATGCGGCTGTTCGCGTCGGTTGCGAAGTTGAACCGCACCGAGTCCAGGTAAGGCTTGCCGGCCTCCCAGTAGTTCGGGTTGCGGACGTACGTGATGTGTGACCCCTTCACGTACTCCTTGACCATGAACGGTCCGGTCCCGACGGGGTGCTTGTAGAACGCCTTGCCCTGCTTCTCGACGAGGTTCTTTGGCAGGATGAACGCCGGCCAGATGCTGATGTTGTAGAGGAACGCCGCCACCGGCTGTTTGAGCTGGACGCGGACGGTCGACGGATCGACCACCGTGGCGTTGCCGTAGCCGAGCGCGACCGAGCTCATCGCGGCGTTGACCTTCGGGTTGCCGAAGTTGTTGAGGGTCCACGCGACGTCCTCGGCGGTCACCGGCTGGCCGTTGGAGAACTTGATCCCCGGGCGCAGGTGGAACGTGTACGTCTTGCCGTCGGGGGAGACCTTCCACCGGTCGGCGAGGGCCGGCTGCAGGTTCGTGCCGCCATTGGGATCGGAGCGCACGAGCCCGCCGTAGATCAGGTTGTAGGAGAAGATGTCGCCGTTGCCATTCAGGATGTTCAGCGGGTCGAGCGTCTGGACCTCGGCCTGGCGCTCGTAGACGAGATTTCCTCCCTTGACGGGCTGGCTCGAGCACGCCGCGCTGCGCGACGCGCCCTGGGAGCCCTGGAGCGACGCCTTCTTGGATCCGCCCCCGCCGCCTCCGCATGCGCTGAGGAGCAGGGGGATCAGGCTCGCGGTGATGACGACCGCAACCGTCTTACGCATGTGCCTTCCTCTCCTTCCCGCGTGAGCCGCTCCGGGTCGAGCAGCGTGTGGAGGCTGAAGCCGTCGATCAGCCCCAGCAGCCGCTCCGCGATGTCCCCGGCGGCCTCGTCGCGGCGGATCTCGCCGGCCTCCTGAGCCTCGCGCGTGAGCGTGGTGAGGAGGTCGATGAGCATCGGCGCGCGCCCGGTCGGTTGCGGCTGGTGGTGGTTGCCGCCGCGGATCTCGCGGCTCCAGTAGTTCATGAGGAACTTCGTCTCGAGCTCGCGCTCGTCGTCGAGCGGCAGGTTGTCGAGCACCAGCTCGTGGAGCGCGCGCAGCCCGCTGAGACCCGCGAGCTTCTCGTCCCATCGGGCTGCGATCCGCTCGTACATGAGGCGCAGCGCTGACTCGATGATGTCGTCCTTGTCGGCGAAGTAGTGCGCGAGTACGCCCGAGGACCATGCGGTCTCCTTGGCGATCACGCGGATCGTCGCCCGCTCGATGCCGTCGCGCGCGACCACGCGCCAGACCGCCTCCAGCAGCTCCTCGCGGCGCTCGTCGTGGTCGACGTCCTTGGGCATCAGGCGGCCACCTCCTCGGCGGCGAATGCCAGGAGCTCATCGACGTCGCGTGCGCCGGCATCGGATCCGAGCCCGCGCAGGTTCAGCGCGCCGGCTGCGCAGCCCAGCTCCGCAGCATCGTCGATCGGCCAGCCGGCGCAGCGGGCCGCGATGACCGCGGCGCAGAAGGCATCGCCGCAGCCGGTCGTGTCGATGACGGGCGCGGCCCTCGCGGGTAGCGCGCGCTCGCCGTCGTCGTCGACGACGAGGCAGCCGTCGCCTCCGCGCTTCACGATCACGCAGCGGGCGCCGAGGTCGCGGAAGCGGCGCGCTGCCGACGCTGCGTCGGGATCGCCCGCGACCTGCAGCGCCTCGCTCTCGTTCGGCATGAAGATGTCGACGTGCGGGAGGGCCTGTGCGATCTGGGCGGCGGCCGCGTCGCCTCGCACACCCAGGCAGTCGGCGGTCGTAAGGGCGCCGTGTTCGCGCGCGTGCTCCAGGATCCGGCCAGCCGGTTCGCCGTCGATTCCCGGCAGCCGCGTCAGCCCGCCGAGGTGCACCGCGGCGCACTCGGCCAGGACCTTCCACGGGACGTCGTCGACGTCGAAGGCCGAGTTCGCGCCGGGGACGTGCCAGGCCAGGCGGCTGCCGTCGGGCGGAATCGGCAGGATCGAAGCCGACGTCTGCACGCCGTCCTTGCGGACGAGGAACGTCGTGTCCACGCCGGCGACCGCGAGC
>VAYD01000451.1:0-2364 GCA_005883905.1 Actinomycetota bacterium | reverse complement strand
GAAGTCGCCGCCCGCGTCGCGGCCGATGGCCCCGACGGTGACGACGTCCGCGGCGAGCCGCGCCAGGTCCACACTGGTCCCGCCGGCGGTGCCCGCGGGCGTCATCCGGATCTCCTCGACGAACGCGCTCCCATGCTCGCGCGGCAGGTCGGAGACCGGGCGCCCGAGGACGTCGACGATGTAGGTGCCCACGCACGCGACCTTCGGATGCGAGTCGCGCAACGCCGCGATGAGCGTCGCATCGGTCATCGCGCGCCGACCCGCTCGCGCACAGCCTCGATATCGGTCTCGTCGAGGATCGCCGGCGTTCCGGCGACGATCGCGTCGTAGTAGACCCCGGCCAGCCACTCGAGCGTGACGGCCAGGTGGACGGCATGCTCGATGTCGTGACCGGCCACGACCGCCCCGTGGTTGGCCATCAGCGCCCCGCGCCGGCCCTCCATCGCCTCCGTCACCGCCTCTGCCAGTGCATCGGTGCCAAACGTCTCGTAACGAGCGACGCGCAGCGTTCCGCCCAGCGCATGGATCGCGTAGTGGATCGGGGGCAACTCGTCGACGAGCGTGCTCAGGACGGTCGCGTAATGGGAATGGGTGTGCACGATCGCGCCGGCGCCCGATGCGGCGTAGATCGCTCGGTGCAGCGGCGATTCGGACGACGGCCGTCCGTGCCCGTCGTGCGCGCCGTCGGCGAGCGCAATTTCGACACAAGCGTCCGGGTCGACCGCCTCGCACAGCGCGCCGCGCGGGGTGATCAGAACTCGCTCGCCGCGGCGCACGCTCAGGTTGCCTGCCGAGCCGACGACGAGCCCGTGCTGCGCGACGGCGCGCGCGCCCGCCGTGAGTGCGGCACGATCGGCGGCGTCGAACGCGCGGTCAGCCATCGGTCAGTCCGCCCCGAGGGCCTCGCGAACTTCGCGCAACGCCTCGTCGGTACGCTCGAGCGCCGCGTCGATCGTCGCCTCGTCGTGCGCGGTGCTCAGGAACCAGTTGTGGATCGGGTGCAGGTAGACGCCGTGGCGCGCGCAGGCCTGGGCCCACGCACGGGTCTTCTCGAACTCCGGATCGTCGGCGAACAACAGCAACGGCATCTGCGGCGGGCCCGTCACGCTCAACTGCAGGCCGTGCCCCGCAGCCTGCGCGGCGAGGCCCTCCTGCAGCCGCCGTCCGGACGCGCGCATCGTCTCGATCCCGTCGGACTCGTCGAGGACACGCAGCGTCGTCAGCGCCGCGGCAAACGGCGCGCCGGCGAGCCAGAACGAGCCGGTCGCGGTGATGCGCCCCGCGGCCTCCCGGAACGGCTCGGCGCCCATCAGTGCGGCCAGCGGGTAGCCGTTGGCCAGCGACTTGCTCCAGGCGCTGAGGTCGGGGCGGACCCCGACACGCTCCCAGCTGCCACGGGGGTCGATGCGCAGCCCGCAGCGCACGTCGTCGAGCACGATCGCGGCGCCCACCCGATCGCAGGTCGCGCGAACGCCGCGCGCGAACGCAGGGTCGACGTCCTCCTGGTCGCGGAAGACATCGTGGCGGTGCGGCGTGCAGACGATCGCGGCGATGTCTTCCTCGCCGGCCTGCGCCACCGCGGCCTCGAGCGACGCCAGGTCGTTGTACTCGAAGAACACCGTGTTGGCGTGGTCCTCGGGCGTCATGCCCGCAGCCTCGGGTCGCGCCGACCAGGCAGCGATCCCGTGGTAAGAGCCGCGCGCCACGAGCACCTTGCGATGGCCGGTCTGCGCCCGCGCCACGATCACGCCGAGCGTTGTCGCGTCGGTGCCGTTCTTGGCGAACATCACCCAGTCGGCGTGGGCGACCTGGTCGACGAGCCTCTCGGCGAGCTCGACCATTTCCGGTCCCGGGCCGTTCAGCACGTCGCCGCGGGCCGCCGTCGCGGCGTAGGCGGCATCGACCTCGTGGTGGGCGTGGCCCAGCAGGATCGGGCCGAACGTGCACATGAGGTCGATGAACTCGCGGCCGTCGACGTCCCACACACGCGCGCCCTCGCCGCGCGCGAAGAACTGGGGGTAGTCGTCGCCGAGGCGCGCCGTGCTCAGGTGCCCGTACATCCCGTTGGGGATGACCCTGCGCGCGCGCTCGCGGTAGGCAGCGTCGTTTGCCCGTGAGGGCAGGGTCTGCGGGGCGGTGCTCACGGCTGGCTCTCCTCGTCTGGCCGGGCGGACCGGGGTGTCAGCGTTGTATCTCAAACGTCCGATATAAGTCAAGTGTGAGTACGCTGCCCTCCGTGAGCGACGACCTGCGGGTGTGCCTCGTCGGGTTCGGGCTGGGCGGCCGTGTCTTCCACGCGCCGCTGATCGCGGCCACGAGCGGCCTTCGCCTCGCGGCGATCGTCACCGCTGATCCCGGCCGCCG